>JAGROF010000187.1 GCA_020440405.1 Chlamydiia bacterium | reverse complement strand
AAAATGAAGCGCGGAGAGCGAAGCTAGCTTCGTGTAAGCCAGTGAGATCGAGCGCAAAATTATCGGTGAAAAGATCTGGATGAATTGTCACTATTTTAAACTAATTCAGCTATATAATATTATTTAGGAGACGTTCATGTCAGAAAAGAAAACATTTGATTTAGCAGTGATCGGTGCAGGACCTGGAGGATATGTTGCCGCAATCAAAGCGGCACAAATGGGAAAGAAAGTGGCCCTCATTGAAAAAGAGTATTTGGGAGGAACATGTCTAAATGTCGGATGTATTCCCTCAAAAGCCCTTCTATCCAACGCTAGCATCTTTCACAAGATTAAGCATGCAGAAGATTTTGGAATCAAAGCGGACAATGTTTCTTTCGACTACAAAAAAATGAAAGAGCGGAAGGATCAAGTGGTCAGTAAGATTCGAGGCAGCCTTGGAGGGCTTCTCAAATCTAATGGGATTACCATTTTCCAAGGGATGGCCTCTTTTGAATCTCCCAAAAAATTAAAGGTCAAGGGAGAGGACAATGCCCTCATCCATGCAGATAAAATTATCATTGCAACGGGATCAGAGCCCATCGATATCCCTGCATTTCCTTGCGACCATGAGCGGATTTTAAATTCGACCTCTGCTTTAGACCTGACAGAGCTGCCTCAATCAATGGCGATTATTGGGGGGGGATATATCGGATGTGAGTTTGCTTCTCTCTTTGCAGAATTTGGCGTTAAGGTGACGATTGTTGAAGCGCTTCCCATGATTGTTCAAGCACAAGGGAAAACTATTTCAGATGCCCTAACCTCCGCGTTTACAAAACGGGGCATTGAGATCAAGACAAACACCGCCGTTGAAAAAATCGAAAAGAAGGGTAAAGGGCTTCTCGTCCACTTTAAAGGAGGAGAAACTCTCGAGGTGGATAAAGCGATTGTTTCTGTGGGGCGGCGCCTGAACTCTGAAGGACTCGGATTAGAAAAAGCAGGTCTGAAACCTGGCCCTAAAGGAGCGATTGAGGTCAACGACAAAATGGAAACACACGTCCCTGGCATTTATGCCATTGGAGACATCACCGCAGTTGCGATGCTGGCGCACGTTGCCTCTCACCAAGGGATTGTGGCAGCGGCAAATGCATGTGGACAAGAGGCGCACCTGCATTATCATGCCATCCCTGCGGTTATCTTTACCCATCCAGAGATTGCCATGGTGGGACTTACTCCCGAAGAAGCAAAAGAAAAAGGTCTCACATTTAACGTGGGAACGTTCCCCTTCCAAGCTCTTGGAAAATCTGTTGCAACCCATGAAACCGATGGGTTTGCACAAATCATCTCAGATCCCAAAACGGGAGAGATCTATGGAGCTCAAGTGGTCGGTCATGAAGCGTCAGCCATGATTGCGGAAATGGCCCTTGCGATAAACAACGAGCTCACTTTAGACTGCGTGATAGATACGATTCATGCCCACCCCACAATTCCTGAGGCATGGCTTGAGGCTTCACTCCTTGCAAATGAAACCCCAATCCACTTCCCGCCAAAGGTAAAACCTAGAGGATAGTTTGACACAGGAGTTGTTCAACAATCGTCCCCAAAAACGTAAGCTCAACCGCCTCCCTGAAAACCCTGATGGGGCAAAGGGACGATTCCCCTCCTGGCTACATCGAAAGTTGCCACGAGGGAAAGAGCTCTCTGAAACCAATCAAATCCTTAAAGAAAGTGGCCTCAATACGGTTTGCGAAGAGGCAAAGTGCCCCAATCGACTGGAATGTTACTCGAATAAAACTGCCACATTTTTAGCGCTTGGCAGTGCCTGCACACGCGCTTGCGGGTTTTGTGATATCGATTTTGCGAAACACCCCAAGCCTCCTGAGAAAGACGAACCGCTACGCATTGCGCAGTCGGTCAAAGCTTTGGGCCTCCGCCACGCTGTCATTACAATGGTGGCTCGCGACGATCTTCCCGATCAAGGAGCCCACCATATTGCAGAAATCATCCAAACGATTCGTCAGGAAAACCCTGAAACAACGGTTGAAGTGCTCACGTCCGACTTTTCAGGAAGTGAAGCCGCCTTAGATATTGTCCTGGAAGCACAACCAGAGATTTTCAATCACAACATTGAAACCGTCCGGCGCTTGACCCCACGGGTCCGGCATAAAGCCACCTATGACCGTACCCTATCGGTTCTCCGCTATGTCAAAGAGCAAAAGCGCGCTTCTTTTGTGAAATCAGGGATCATGGTGGGGCTAGGGGAAACCCTTGATGAGGTGAAAGAGACGATTCAGGATCTCCACCACGTCGGGTGTGACATCATTACTATTGGGCAATACCTGCAGCCGAATCGCAATAAACTTCTCGTGAAATCCTTTGTTACTCCCGAAGAGTTCAAAGATTTTGAAACTTATGGGAAAAACATTGGGGTTAAGCACCTTTATAGTGGTCCCTTTGTCCGTTCGAGCTATAACGCGTCCCTTTTAAAAGATGAGGCCTTCAATGCATCATGATGTCGTTGATACAGTTGGAATGGAAATCTTAATGCACCGTGATGTCCACTTTGGAGGGAGTTTCGATGTGATGCTCGAGTACTATGAGCAAGAAGGGGTGGGCGTCATGCCAGACTTTGAAGTGGAAGAAATCAAGCATCTTTCTCAGATGGAAAAAGAGCACCAGAACAATCTTTCCGACGTCTATCTCCCTGAAGCAGCCAAGGAAGAAGTCGAAGCAGCTAAAAAGCTCTACCAAAAGCTTCGTGAGGTCTATGAAGGAGAAGGAGATACCTTTTTAAGCGATCTCATTCTTTCCGAAGAAGAGTATCCTGAAAAAGAAATCAACGCTCTCGTCAGCCGAGGAAAAGAGTCGGTCCCTGCTCTGATTCACCTCATCACTTCCTCAACCTTTTATGACCCTCTCTATCCTGGATATGGGAGAAGCCCCATTTTTGCCGCGCAGTGCTTAGGAAAAATTCAAGATGAACGGGCCATTCCTCCTCTTTTTGAAGCCCTGGGTCAGGATAACTTCTTTACTGACGAGGCGATCATCCAAGCTTTAGCTTCTTTTGGAGAAATATCCAAGTCCTTTCTATTGAAACGTTTAAGACAAGAGCCTTTATCAAAAGATAATGAGTATGCTGCGATCGCGCTAACAGGGTTTACAGAAGATGATGAGATTGCTCGGGCTTCTTTAGATGTTTTGGAAAGAGACGAGACGCTTCAAAGCCCTCTTTTTGCAAGCTATTTAGTCTTTGCCTGTTCTGACATTACCAACCACTCACTTCAAACCCGCTTCATTGCCCTTTCCAAAAAGGAAGGGCTCCATAAATCCTTACTTGAAGAGATGATGGTTGTCGTAAAAAACTGGAAGAAAACCACCTAACCCCCCTTGATCAAATTCCTCATTGATTTCCCCTTCTTCTTAAGATATAGGAAGACTATAGGGGGAAAGCGTGACTTCAAAAAAGGGATTTCATCTTACAGATCGTGTTGCTTGTGTGATCTTAGCTGGTGGGCAGGGAACGCGCCTGTTCCCCTTAACGCAACACCGTTGTAAACCCGCTGTAAATTTTGGAGGACGGTACCGACTCATTGACGTCCCAATCTCTAACTCCTTGAATTCAAACATGAATCACATCTTTGTGATCTCCCAATATTTCTCCTCAAGCTTAAACCAACACATCAAAGAAACCTATCTCTTGGATCAATTCCAAGGGGGAAGCTTGAATCTGCTCACTCCTGAAGAACGCCCCGAAGGAAAAATCTGGTACCAGGGAACAGCCGATGCGGTGAGACAAAACCTTGAGGCTTTGACTCAAACCCCAATTGACTACTTTTTGATCCTTTCGGGAGATCAGCTTTACAATATGGATCTTCAAGCGATGGTGGAATTTGCCTATGATCAAGACGCTGACCTGACCATTGCAGCCCTTCCCGTCGACCAAGTATCTGCCCCCCGTTTAGGCCTCTTAAATATTGATCCAGACTACCGGATCATCGACTTTCAAGAAAAACCGAAAGATCCTGCAGTGTTAGAGAAGTTTAAACTTTCGGATGACTTCGTCAAGGAACATGACATCTATTGCGGCAAACCTCCTTGCTTTTTGGCGTCCATGGGGATTTATGTTTTTAAAAAAGATGTTCTGATCTCTCTTCTTCAAGAAGATACTCGAGAGGATTTTGGAAAGCACATGATTCCGACACAACTCAAACGGGGAAATGCCTCTGCCTTTCTCTATCAAGGCTATTGGGAAGATATCGGAACAATTTCTTCTTATTATGACGCTAATCTCGCCCTCACGACAAACTCTCTGGGACTCAACCTATACAATGAAGTCCTCCCCATCTACGCCCATA
>JAGROF010000186.1 GCA_020440405.1 Chlamydiia bacterium | reverse complement strand
ATTTTAAACTAATTCAGCTATATATGGAAGTTATATATACATAGTATGAAAAGATGACTATTTCTGAAAAGAAAAGAAAGCGCCTGATCCTCCTTGCGATGACAAGCTCGACATCGCTCATTTTCCTGAATGCCACGCTTCTTCCAGTGGCCCTTCCCACGATTCAGCAGGAGCTTTTGGTATCAATGAGCGCTTTGCAGTGGATTATCAATGCGTATCTTTTAGCGACGGCGGTGTTTGTGATTGCTGGGGGGCGCCTGGGAGATCTTTTTGGGCACCGCCGCCTGTTTTGTATTGGGGTGGCGATCTACTCGGTCTCTTCGGTGATGGGGGGACTGGCGGAGTCGGGGTGGTGGCTCATTATGAGCCGGGCGATTCAAGGAACGGGAGGGGCGCTGATGTCCCCGGCAGGGATGTCACTGATGATCCATTCGTTTCCTGAGAATGAACGGGGGCGAGCAATTGGGATCATGGTAGCGATTGGATCGCTATTTCTTTCGCTGGGTCCTTTTGTTGGAGGGGTTTTTACCCAATATCTCTCGTGGCGGTGGTCGTTTTGGATCAATCCTCCGATTGCTCTCTATGGAATTTTTATGGTCCTTAAAGCGGTTCCCAAATCGGAAACACAAAAGGAACAGTTTGACTTTTTGGGATTTATTACCCTTTCCTTATCGATTTTTTGCCTGACAATGGGACTGATGCAGGGAAAGGTATGGGGGTGGGGCTCTTGGGAAGTGGTTCTCTTTTTTCTCTTGGCCCTCACTTTTCTCTTGGCTGTGCGGGGGACGGAACGCCTGGCAAAACATCCCTTTTTCCGGTTTAGCCTTTTTCGGACGCGGCAGTTCTTAGGGGGCTGTCTTCTCATTGTGTGTTCGCAATTTCTGATCATGATTACCGTCTTTTGGCCCCTTTATTTTCAAAAGATTGTCCTCGACTCTCCGATGGTTGCGGGGCTAATTATGGCCATTGGAACGATCCCGTTGATGCTCTTTGCGCCGATTGGGGGCAATCTGGCGGACAGAAAAGGGGCGCGTCTTCCTTTAGTGATTGGATATACGCTCCTGATCTTATGCTTTTTATGGTTTGCTTACTTTCTCTCTTATCAAATGGTTGCTCTTTTGTTCCCTGCTTTGTTTGCGTTTGGAGCGGGGATGAGTTTTGTGATGACTCCTTCAACGGCTGCGACGTTAAGCTCTGTCCCTAAAGCGCAAACGGGGGTGGCAACAGGGATGTATAATACGCTCCGGTTTACAGGAGCAACCATCGGGGTTGCTATTTTAGGGGCTGTTCAGGTCAATGTTCAAGATGGCCTTTTTGCGAAGGCGCTCAAGAAAACCCCAGAGACGGCTTCCCTGGACCCAACTGTTTATGAAGGGCTTTTGAATGGACTGCCTCACGCGGTTGAAGCGTCTAAGTCTCTAGAACCTGGAATATTAAATATTGTAGAGCAAGCGCTGATCCAAGCTTCAACGGTGGCGTTTTCCATGACGAATCTTGTGACGGCTTTTGTTGCCTTGATAGGCTTTGTCATCGCCCTTGTTTTTTTCAAACGCAAAGGGTAAACAGAGGCTAGAGGTGACAATGAGAAAGCTATTTGGATTTTTGGTGCTTTGGGGGCTTGCGCTCTATGGAATTGATGAGGTGAGGGTTGTGCCGGTCAAGCCAACGCCAGAGGCAAATACGGTCGTCACAAAAATCGTTTTCCCTCGCCCTTATGAGAATAAGCGAAAGACTCCTGTCAATGTGCAGCTGCGAGTGGAGGGGTTTCCTTTAGGGGTGATCACTCAAAGTGATCGGAAAGGAGAGATTTACAATGACCCAGAGGGACAGGCGATTCATGTGATCATCGATAATCACCCTTACCTGATCTATAATCAGTCGTTTGAGGATTCGTTTGATGAAAATCGGGAATATTACGACAAAATTGTGAGTTTTCATATCCCGTTCTCCTTGAATCCTGGAATGCATGTTATCCGCGCGTTTCCTGCCCGTTCTTATGGGGAAAGTCTAAAAGGGACTGGTCCGTTTGCGGCCGAGATTTTTTATTTCCAGGACCGAAAAAAAACCGATAACCTCAACATTGATCTCCAAAAACCTTATCTTACTTACAACGAGCCGCAAGGAAAATATCCTGCAGGAAAAGGGGATCCGATTCTTCTCGATTTTCTCCTGAGCAATTGCGAGCTCAGTCGGGATGGATATAAGGTCCGTCTGACGATTGATGGGAAGGCGGTTGAAACATTGACAGAAGGTGCTCCCTACTACTTATATGGGTTGAGCCCTGGGAAACATACCGTTAAGCTCGAACTCCTTGATAAAGATAACCGTATCGTTCCGGGATTTTTTAATGTGACGGAGCGGGATATCGAGATTGATAATAATATTTCGGACGCCTCATAATAAAGATACGGGGGGGGGTTCATGGCGAAGAAAAAGAAGGCGAAGAAAGATCAAGAAATGTCCATCATGGACGCGGTCGATAATCTCTCGGGAATGGCAGAGCTCGATGTCGCTATTGAAAAAGAGGGTGAAGCCGTTGGGGTCAAAAAAAGCCTCCATAAACTCCAAGACTTAGAAGAAGAAGACAAAGAAGCAACCCTTTCGACGGTGAAGGGGACCTTTAAAACCGTTCATAAGTATCTCGAACACGTTTATTCCAAAGATAAAGAGCAGCTAAAAGACAGAGATATGCAGCGTGGAATTAAGGCTATCATGGTTCTTGCTGATGAAGCTGCCGATAAGCTCGATAAGTGTACCTCTCTCTTTAAGCACACCTACAAAGAGGGAAAAGTCTCTGAGATCAAGGAATATAAAGATCTTCGCAACTTTTATAGCAAAAAGATTCTTAAGCGTTTCGAAGAGGTCCTTGCTAGTGAAGCGGCTTGGCAAGAAGAGTGGGTGGCAGATGACGAAAAGATCGATATTGAGCGGCAAGGACTCAAAGATTTAGAGATGGTGAAACGGGATAAGGAGTACGAGCTCTTTTATATCCGCAAAGATG
>JAGROF010000001.1 GCA_020440405.1 Chlamydiia bacterium | reverse complement strand
TAATGGGAATGGACTTTCCTTTTTGTGCCCTTTTTTTAAAGGTGATCCTCATGATGCCATCTTTAAAAATTGCTTCAGGCTCAGCCGAAAAATCAGCTCCAGGGGGGATCGGAATCCGATAGAAGAAATCACTTGTGGCTTTTCGGTAGTATTTTCTCCCCTTTTCTTCTTCTTTTCTTTCCCCTTCAATTAAAAGGTATCCATGAGCATGGGTCACTTCGATATTTTCTGCAGAAAGCCCAGGAAGAGCGGCTTCAATGACGACACTGCTTCCTTCTTCAAAGACGCTAATTCCTGAGGAATGAGGAAGCATTCCTTCTTCATCCATAAAAAACGCACTCATAGGGAATTTTTTTGTTGACATGAACCTATCCAGTGTTAAAAGGTTTCTTCAATTTTTGACTTGTTTTAAGACTTTATTTCGGAGGGATTTTTCTGTCAAAAATTTCGATTGAAATGGTATGATTCCCTCCATGGAAGTTGGTGCATTTACAAATAATGTTTTTATCGATCAGGAAGAAGCCTTGCTGAAATTATATTCAGATGAGGTTTCTAAGCGGCCCGAATGCGTGTCATTTGTTACAGGACAGCCAGAAGGGTATTTAGTCTATGAACTATTGGCTCGAACCCTTTTTCAACATCAGCACCCCGATGCAGCCAAGAAACTTGGAAAAGTCTGTTTATTAAGATATCCCGATCAAAGACTGTGCCAAACTTTGACCGAATTATTTCAACGATTCCCTATGCGAGAGGATTATGATACGGTTTCAAGCGTTGTTCAAAAGAATTTAATAGCCATGAGTCCAAGCTTGCGAGAAAGAGACCGTGATGAATCTGCATTTGCCATCTTTAAAAATAACGATCGGGATAATGGCCTTGAGGACCATATTACAGAACTCTTTAAAGCTGCAAATGTGTTAGAGCAGGTCTTTCAAAGTCGAATCCAGAAGCTTTTAAAGGAAGTTCCAATGACAGGAAAAGGAGGAATACTGACTCAAGTTTTCTTGCCTAAAGACGCTGACTTATCAAAAGTTATATATCGAGCAGAGCCTTATGGGATAAAAGTTGATCAAGATGTTCATGAGTTTTTTCAAAAGTACCCTCAAGGGGATAATGAGGAACCTCAACTCCGTTTTCTTTCTGGAGCAATCTGGGGCTTTCCTAGAGTCGAAATGGTCCGCTATACATTTCTTAATCAAGCACAACTAGATGAAATGACAAAGCAAGTGCGTCGCGTTGTTTTAGAGATTCTAGAAGAGAATCAAAGTATTCTCAGTAAGCTAAAGCAACAACCTCCAAGTGAAGAGTTGGCTTTAAAATACTTAGACCACCATGACCCGATGGGGGCGCTCCGTTGTGCCAATGAGATCGAAGCAGTTTCTGAGGAGCTATGGGAAAAAATCATTGTTTCTCTCATTGATTGTGAAGAACTTGAAGAAGCGGAAAAGCTAATTCAAGAACATCTCGCTCGTCCGGAAAAAGCGCTTGCTGCTTTAGGAATGAAGTATCTAGATCGCGGAGCAATTGAAAAGGTCAATGCGATTATCGAAAGGCTTCCTGAGTCCCACGCTAAAAATCTCCTTCTTTTACTCAGGGCTTTTCAATATAGCGAATACGCAGATCCAGCGCTCTCCCCTAACTTTTCTACAGACTTTGAAGATTTGGTATCCCTATGTCAACCCTATTAGATCGACTGATTTTAGAATACCCAGATAGTTCCCGCTCAACCCTGCGCAAGTGGCTCAAGGGAGGGCGCATCCTGGTAAATGGCAAGAAAGTTCATGAACCGCATGCTTGCGTTGATGCGGAGGCAAAAATCACCTTGAGAGAGAAGCAAAAGTTTCTGGAGCTTGATATTGAGGTTCTTTATGAGGACCGAGATATTGTGGTAGTCGGAAAGCCTGAAGGGGTGCTCAGTGTGGCAACGGCCTTTCAGTCGGAAGAGACTGTGCATGGAGTCCTCAAGCGCCACTACCCTCGCGCTTTCCCTGTGCACCGTTTAGACAGGGAAACGTCAGGAGTGATGGTGATGGCTCTTACCGAAGAGGCTAGTAAAGGACTCAAAGAGCAGTTCCATGCCCATTCAATTGAAAGAAAGTACGTGGCAATTGTTAGGGGACAGCTTGAGGGAACGGGCACTTGGGAATGTCGCCTTCTAGAAGATCAAAACTATTTCGTTCGTCCGCATCCTAAGGGGGCTTTGGCGATTACCCACTATCGCACGCTCAATACAAGAGGGCGTACAACGGCTGTGGAATTTACCTTGCAGACAGGGAAAAAGAATCAGATTCGTGCCCAGGCTCTTGCTGCAGGGTTTCCAATTATGGGAGATCAAAAGTATGGCGATACGGCAAGTGGGCGCTTGCATCTCCATGCCACCGACTTAGCTTTTAATCATCCCATTACGGGGAAAAAAATGTCTTTTACCCTCCCTCCCCCATTTGAACTTTAAATCTTAAATGATCATAATAAGGCTATGAAGCGTTTGTATCGAGATAGATGGGATAAGAAGATTGGAGGTGTCTGTGGAGGCCTTGGACAGCTTTTGAGTTTAGATCCAACCATTATCCGGTTGATTGTGGTCATGCTTTGTATCTTTACAGGGGTTCTTCCTCTCCTGGTTCTCTATATTATTGCTTGGATGCTTATTCCTTTAGGCCCCCCTACCTACATTCAATTTGAATGTAAACGTTTGTATCGCTCGGTTCGAAATCGAAAAATTGCAGGGATCTGTGGAGGGATTGCGGAGGCGTTAAAAATTGATGCGACAATTGTCCGCATTGTTATGCTGTTTGCAATGTTACTCACTGGATTTTTTCCTCTTCTGATTGCCTATTTCATTGGTATCGTGATTATTCCAGAAAAACCTGAAGATCAAGTTTAAGAGCTTCAAAATATAGCTACTGACAAGCTTAAATATTTTTTAAACCACCGAGAGCACAGAGGACACAGAGAGTTTTTTATTTCTCTGTGTTCTCTGTGGTTATTTTAACATATTGCATTAAGTAAAAATTTTTACGACGGTTGTTGTTTTTATCGGAATTGTATATACTGCTTGCAAAAATTAATTGGGAATGACCATGAGAAAAGTCTTTTTTATTCTAGTTTTTGCATTCATTGGATTTGGAAGTTATTACGTTTATAACCACTTAAACGTTCCTTCTAAAAAGGTTGGCTTTCATCATGTTGTGAAGAAAGGATTAGGATTTGAGAAATGGAAGACTTTTGCTCCCGATGCAGAGAACTTTTCAGCGGCTTTTCCTCAAAAGCCAAAAACGGTTATGCGAGATCTCCCTGTTCCTGGAGGGGAAGAGTCTCTTCCTTATAAAGAATATATCTGTGCTGTTGAGGGAAACAAGCGTTTTTCCATTAGTTATACGACCCTTCCTGCAGGGTGGCTTAAGTATGGCGAGGGACTTGTTTTAGGCGGGGCCCTTAAGGTCATTATGAAAGAACTTGGAAAAGTAGAACTTGTCGGGAAGGAAAAAACAGTTTTTAAATCGTTTCCTGCTCTTGATTATGAGCACTATGACCAAACAACGGAAACCGCAGGGGTCTTGGTTCTTGTTGGCAATGTGCTGTATAAAGTGGAGATGACCTACCCTTTAGAACTCCACGATAAGGTACAAGACGAACTCGAGAACTTTATTGCGAACTTTAACCCTACTATCGCGGCTTCGACTCAGACCGAGAGTTTAGAAGCTGATACAACCCAATCCCAATAATAAAGATGGTGGCGGTAATCAGGACGCTCACAGGGTAAAGAATTTTTGTGACGTCTTGCTTGGCCACCTCAATGGTTAAGACAAGCCCTTCTAGAGAAAGTGCTGAGGCGATGATGATGGCAAATTTTGTGAGTGTTTTCCGGGTTTGCGAGGGCTGGAGCTCACTATTTCCCTTCCGAATCACTTCTTCAAGCATGAGATATTTCCCGACATCAATGACAGCCATAGAAAAGACAATCAGCCCTACTTCATCAAGAAGTTTATAGACGGTATAGGCGCCGGAGCGCATATCTGAAAGGATTCCCCAAACAGCTGACACAAGAATGCACAAGGCAATCAGATAAAGAATAATACAAGCGGCAATATATCCAAAATTTGAAAGGCGAACGATTGCTTTAATGGTCTGTTGTTTCATGCCATACCTTGATGTTAGAGACTTTTTGCCTGTTTTAAAAAAAAAGCTCACAAATTGCAAGGGGTATTATTCTTCGGTGAGGGTGTGCTGGTCATGGATCATTTCTAAACGGTGAAGGTCTTTTTGTGCGTAAGGATCGAGGGAATAGGCTTGGATAATTCCCTTCCTCCCTGGGATTTCGACCTCTTTTAAATCCTCAAAGGTAAAGTGGTCTTTGACTTTTTCATAAACGGATTTAGACACAATAATGCGTCGGTCAATTTTTTTTGTAGCTCGCTCTAACCTGGAAGCCACGTTAACGGTATCTCCAATAGCGGTATATTCCATTCGTCTTTCAGATCCGATATTCCCTAAGACGGCAAGCCCTGTATGAATCCCAATTCCCATGACGAACCGTCGACGTCCTTCTCTTTCCCACTTGTCGGAAAGCTTATCGAGGTGGAGCTGCATATGAACGGCAGCTAGGACGGCATGAAGCTCTTGAAGCTTATCTTCAAGAGGGGCTCCAAACTCGACCATCATTCCGTCTCCAATGAACTTGTCTAATGTTCCTCCATAGTTGAAGATGACTTCAATCATCTCTTCATAGTACTCGTTCAAGAGGTTCAGCACTTCCTCCGGAGGAAGTTCCTCTGCAAGAAGAGTGAAGTCCCGAAGGTCTGTAAAGAGAACAGTGACCTTTTTCCGTTCCCCTTGAAGTGTAATGGGCTTATCAAGTTTTAAAATTTCCTCGAGAGCATATTGGGATACGTAACGGGCAAATCCGATCTTTAGCCGTTCTCTTTCTTCCAGCCCTTTTGCCATTTGGTTGATTGCAATGGAGAGCTCATTGAACTCATCCCGCGTCATTAGAGGAGAGCGGCAGGAAAAGTCCCCTTTTCCAATGTTTTTTACCGTATCACAAAGGATTCCCAATGAGGAGGAAACGAGTTTTGAGAGGAAGTAGGCAAAGACAACCGCAACAATGATCGAGATCACAAAGGCAATTAACCCATATAGAAGGAGCCTTTCGAGTTCGATGAAGATCTCTTTTGTTCGGATATCAATTCCTAGAATGCAGAGCTGCTGTCCTTTATCATCATAGATTGGTGTATATCCTGAAAGCCAGCTTCCCCATTCGTCTGAATAAATATGGGTGGTGACATAAGGCTCTGAAATCTTTGGAGGAATCTCGATCCGTGAAGGATAGGCATCTCCATAGTGACTCGGCAGCTTTTTTCCTCCAGATTCAATGTCCATCAAAAAATAGTAGTGATCGGAGTCAGGGAATTTTTTGATGAGGTAGACATACTCGACGTAAATGTCAGAACGACGGTTGATATCGCGAATTTCCAAGAGATCGTTACGGAGAGAGTGGGAAGCGGTAGTATTGGGATCTCCATTGCTTGCAATATACTTCTTGACCATTTCAGGATTAACAAGTTGTTCAGAATTAACAACTAGAGAAAGAATTTTGGCACGAATTTCTTCAAATATGAGTCGGGAGGCCTCTCCATAGATAATGAAGAGGGCAAGCAAAGTGCTCATAAGCCCTAAAGCAATAAATGAATAGAATAGTTTCGTACGAAATTTCATTTGGGAACTCTCCCCCGCTCCTATCTCTGGTATAGTGAGCGAGAGTTTTTAGAGCAAACCCAAACATTGCATAAAATCTTTTGCAGAGCTACTCTCAGGAAACATGATGAGTCTCAGATTGTTACTCTTATTTTCCATGGCAACGCTCTTCGCACAGGTGGAGTCGCAGTTGTTTCAATATGAAGAGATTAAAGAGATCTCTCTTGAGGGAAGAGGAAAGGTGGAGATTCATCAAGGAAGTGTCAACCAACTCGAAGTTATTGGAGACCTTTTGCAAAAAAGTCATGGCAGCGTGCTGGCGCTTTGTATTACAGACCCATTGCAGATGAAGCTGACGGTTAAGAATTTGGAAAAAATCTCTCTTGACGGGGAGGTGCACGTCGATATTAATGAGTTAAAAGGAAAAAGGCTTGTGACTCATTCTCAAGGAAAGTCTCTTTTAGAAGGCACCCTATACTTTGAGCAAGTGATCACAACCATTCAAGGCAATGCACAAGCGACTTTCCAAGGAAAGGTCCATGACCAAACGATCTGCATTAAAGGGAAAGGGGTTTTTGCGGGAGAAAGCCTTGAAACACAGAAGACAACGGTAACGATTCAAGGGGCAGGGGTCGCACAAGTGTGGGCGACAGATGATTTGAATAGCTCGGTTTTAGGAAGGGGGCACATCCAATATATGGGAGCCCCCCAAAAAATGCATCAATACGTAGAAGGTATGGGAAGGATTTTTTCTTATGAGTCATTCTAAAGCACAAGAAAAGCGGGAGCGTGCAGCAACGGTCAAACGGAAACAAGTCCACCAAGGGAAAATCATCGAAGTGGTTCAAGATGAAATGACTTTTGATAACCAACTCACTAAAACCTTTGACTTGATCCTCCATCCTGGCGCTGTTGCGCTTATTCCCATTACCGCTGAAGGAGAGATTATCTTTGTGAAGCAGTGGCGCCGCGCCGCCCAAAAGATTTTAATCGAGCTTCCTGCCGGAACGTTGGAGAAAGGAGAAGATCCAATCGATTGTGCCGTGCGTGAGCTTCGTGAAGAAACAGGGATGCGAGCGATTCACATCACTCCCCTAACAGGATTTTATTCAGCACCAGGAGTTTTATCGGAATACCTGTATCTCTATCTCGCAAAAGAATTGGTTCATGATCCTTTAGTAGGAGATGATACAGATGAGATTGATCTCTTGACCCTTTCTCTAGAGGAAGCACGACAAAAAGTGCACTCTGGAGAGATCCAAGATGCAAAAACAATTCTAGGAATTTTATGGCTGAGTCAACAAATGCAGTAAAAAAATGGATCTGGACAGTCATTGTCGGATGCGTAGGAGTGATTCTCCTTTTTCTTATCTTTCTGCCAACAATTTTATCTTCAGATGCAGGCACTCGGTTTCTCATTCGAAGGGTTGAAAATCAGACAGGGGGAACGCTCACAGTCCGAAACCTTCAATTGAGTTGGCTTGGAGAGCAAAAGATTGATGCGCTGCAATTTCAGGAAGGCAAAGGGTTTCTATTGACATTTGACACCCTGACAAGTGACTGCTCGTTTTGGAACCTCCTGTTTCGACGAGGAAGTGTCGGAAAAACTCAGATCAATAACCTCCATATTTCTGCCTATCCTAAGGTTTCTGAAGAAAAGGTTGCAGCTCTAAAAGAAGTGGGAAAAAAAGCCAAAAAGCCTAAAGGAGAATTTTGGTCTGACTTTCGAGGACATTTGATCCTTTCAAACGGAAGGGTTACGATTCAAAATGGCGTTTCGATTTATGCCATCAATGTCAATCTTGAACTCGATAAAACCTCTGCATTCAAAGTGGAAGGAAAGGCACGGAGAAATGAGCAACTTGGAAATTTCTATGGAGAAGGGAAACAATCTCCCCTTTGGGAAGGGGGAATGACCTTTACAAATGTTCCGGTTGAAGGGTTAGATCAAATCGTGGCACTCATCCGCCCTAAGTCCCAAGGGCTCCTTCTTGCTTTGCTTGGGGATACGATCAATGCCCAGCTCCAATCGATTCCCACCCCAGAGGGGCTGAGCCTTGCATGCGATGTAAATTCCCCTCGTTTACGAGTCGATTTAAAGCCAACCTATCAAGAGGGAGTGTTCCGCCTAGAGACACCTGGAAGGATTGCCCTGACTGTGAAGCCTCTTCTCTTTAACACTTTCTCTAAAGAGGTAGTCCTTCAAAATGATGCTCAAACAGAACTCCGCATTGAAAAAGCTTCTCTTCCACTTATGAAGCAAAAGCTCAACCTTGCCAAGGGAAGTGGTGAGGGAAACCTTTATTTTTCAAAGGGGCAACTTCTTCTAACTCAGGTCCAAGAAATTCTTGAAGTCAATGAGCTCAATGCGAATTTTTCAACAAGCGCTTTGGGAGAACTCATCAATCTCACCCTCCGCAGTGCGATGCGGTATCAAAAAGAAGCTCCCTCTTCCGTTAATGGAACCTTGGCCATCCAAAACCTCTTGAAAAAACCGACCTTTCCCCAGCTCGATCTAAATATTCAAAACCTTCCTCTAGCACTTATCGATAGTTTCAACAAATCTTCGTTAGTAACCTACCTAGGAAATACTTATTCTGGAAAAGTTGTAAAATCAGAAAACCAGTTCACTGTTAGTGGAAAAACGCCCCTTCTAAGCCTCGAGAAAACATCTCTTAAAATCGACACCAATGCAGTCCTCACCGAGCCTGCAAACTTTTCTTATCAAATCACGCCAAAGCTTTATAAAGAACTGGCCCGTCCTTTTCCTGTTCAAGGGATTATCCATACCTTATTGCTTCCCCTTTCAAAAGAGGGGCTCGTCTTTAAAAAAGCCAATTTTAACCTGACACTCAATGCAGGAGCGATTGAATCGAAAAATCTTTTAGGGCTCGGCGCTGCCTCTCTTCCTTCTTTACAAGCGACCCTTCAAGGAACCTCTTTAGAGTCCGCACAATTTGCTATTTCCACTTTTCTGGATTACCATGAGCAAACCTGGGGATATGCG
Organism: Chlamydiia bacterium; assembly: GCA_020440405.1. GTDB lineage: Bacteria > Chlamydiota > Chlamydiia > Chlamydiales > Simkaniaceae > Neptunichlamydia. The sequence goes on along the minus strand of JAGROF010000001.1, from coordinate 788 downwards.
ATTCTTGGTGATCAAGTGGGTGTCAAGGCCTCAGGGCGTGCAAGTTTCGATAAAGAGCTGGAAGTTTCTCCTCTAGACCTTTCAATCGATGGGCGCAAGTTCAAAGGGGACATTGCAGCTGCTATTGAAAAACATACCCTCATCCTAAAAAAAGGAATTCAGGTCAATTTTTTACTAGAACCCTCCCAACTCAACCCTATCCTTTCAAAAGATAACGCCTATCCCCTTCTTGTCAAAACCACCCCTCTAGAGCTCCAAATTAAACCGAGTCAAATTCCCTTGAAAGAGGAGACATTATCTGCATTGTCTGTCAAAGGAGTCGGGAAAGTTGCTGACTTAGAGATGGTCAATCCCGCTAATCGGTATCCTTTTAACTTTAAAGATGTTGAAATTGATTTTGATCTCGATGGAAAGAAAAATAGCCATACAATCCATTTTGAAGGAGAAGCTTTAGAAAACCAGCAAAAAGCAGGAAAGTTGACCCTAGCCCTTTCTGGAACAGGAAAAGCCTCTGAGCTGATCACTTCTCCCGATACAGTTAAGGCTTCTTTAAGCAGCTTTTCTTCTCAAATCGCCGATGTGTTTTTTAAGACGCGAGGACAACTGCCAGATCTGATCGGCCCCACATTAAACCTTAACTATGAAATGGGGAAAGTGGGCGATCGGCAGCAACTCGATATGCAAATCGATAGCCCCGGGCTAACGCTTGATGGAGCTTTTTATGGCGGGAAAAATTTGGAGCTTAAAAGCCCCCGAAAACCTCTAAGAATTCGCTGGGATCTCAGCGA
>JAGROF010000185.1 GCA_020440405.1 Chlamydiia bacterium | reverse complement strand
CAGCTGCCATGGGAATCTGTCCTTGAAGGAGGATCCATCCATTGAGTGCCCCTGCGCACGAGATCACGGCTGCGGCTCCCATCACAAACAGCCCCCACTCTCCAAAAATCTTCCCTGCAAGATCGGCAAACGGAGCGGTTGACTTCTGAAGCTCTGGCATCGGAATCACTCCCATGATGGCAACCGTACTCAAAATATACACAACGGCCGTGACTGCTGTTCCCAAAATTGTTGCACGGGGAATCGTCTTTTCAGGATTCTTGACCTCATCCGCAGGAATCGAAGCAGATTCCATTCCTAAGAAGGCCCAAAGGGTGAGCATTGCTCCTCCTGAAAGGGCCGCAAAATTCGATTTTCCACTGACATTAAAATACGCCAGATTCTCTCCATTCACAAAAAAGATCCCAATAATGGCAATCAAAACCAGGGGAACAAATTTTAAAATTGTGAGCACCAACTGAAAGCGCCCTGCCAAGTGAACCCCAATGATGTTGACCAGGGTAAAAAACCAGACCGCCCCTGCTGTGACAAAAAACGCATGAATATTGTTATGCGCAAGAGCCGGGAAAAACGTGCTTAGGTACCCTGTAAAGGCCACAGCAATCGCTGCGTTGCCTACCCACATATAAACCCAGTAGTTATAGGCAACCTGAAACCCAATGAAATTCCCAAATCCCTCCTTACAATAGAGATAAGGGCCCCCTGTTTTAGGGAATAGGGTGCTGAGCTTGGCAAAAACGAGCGCCAAAAGCATCGCCCCCACGGCAGTTGCACACCAACTAAAAACGGTAATGCTTCCAAAACTTGCCAAGGAAGCAGGGAGCAAAAAGACTCCTGATCCAATCATATTTCCGACGACCAAGGCCGTCAACATCCAAACACCTAATTTCTTATCCATTTTTCAAAACACTCTTTCGATATTTCTGCCACTGCATCCACCCATAAATCGGGATGCTTGAAAAAAGAAGCAGCGATCCATAAAACACCACCTCTTGCCCTGCGCTTGCCGTTGCCCAAAAGGTATAAATAAAGGCAAGCCCTGAGACGGTTAACGTCTTGACCACTTTCTTGCGCTGCATTTTCTCAGGATATTTAATATAGATCACAAACTCTGCCACCGAAGTGTAAAGAAAGGCAATAATCCCAGCAAGGGTCGCTAAGGAAATAATGATCGTAAACTGATCGACCAAATTCTTATGAAGATTGAACATCAAAAGGAAGGTAATCAAAACAGAGGAAATAATGATCGCATTGACTGGAGAGCGTTTCTCCGTCATTTTTCCAAACACTTTGGGAAACAACTTATCGCGTGCCGCTGCAAATGGAATCTGCCCCTGAACGAGAATCCATCCATTGAGGGCTCCTGCGCACGAGATCACCGCCACGCCTCCCATTGCATACATTCCCCACGGGCCAAACAATTTCCCCGCAAAATCGGCAAAAGGGGCCGCAGACTCTCGCAACTCTGGCATCGGAACCACTCCCATAATCGAAACCGTGCTGAAAATATAGACAACAGCTGCCAGAAGGGTTCCGATAATCGTAGCACGGGGGATCGTTTTTTCAGGATTGACCACATCATCTGCCGGAATCGACGCTGACTCTAACCCCAAAAAAGCCCAAAGAGTGAGCATCGCCCCACTTGAAAGGGCGCTAAAGTTCGACTTTCCACTCACATTAAAGTAGGACAAATTCTCTAGGTCGATGTAAAAGAGGCCAATCACTGTCGCCAAAATCAGAGGAATGTATTTGAGGATCGTCAAGGTCAGCTGAAATCCCCCTGCTAAATGAATGCCCACAATATTGACAAGCGAAAAGAACCAAACCATTCCCGCTGTCAAGAAAAAGGCGGCCACATTATTTTCTTCGAGAATTGGAAAAAATGCGCTTAAGTATCCTGTAAGCGCCGTTGCAATGGCAGCGCTCCCAGCCCACTTACAAATCCAGAAGTTGTAGGCAACTTGAAATCCAATAAAATCCCCAAACCCTTCTTTGCAATAGACATAAGGCCCTCCTGTGCGCGGAAACAACTTACTAAGCGTTGCAAACACAAGAGCCAAAAATACCGCGCCAATCGCTGTAGCTATCCAACTAAAAATGGTGATTGATCCATACTGCGCTAGGGAAGCAGGAAGGAGAAAAACCCCTGAGCCTACCATGTTTCCCACGACTAAAGATGTCAGTACCCAAAACCCTAGTTTTTTATGCATCAGTCGCTCGGTCTAGGGTGGCTTTCCCGGATATAAGCGGGAGTCACTTCGACGAATTCTGCCTTCCGCTGAAGCTCTTTAATGTTCTTGGCTCCTCCATACGTGAGACCACTTCTGACTCCCCCTATTAGCTCATCGATCAGCTCACTTGCAGATCCCCTGATAGGAGCCCAAAAGTCGACCCCTTCCGCAACGGTTTTTTCCTTGAGTCCTCCATAGAAGTCTGTTTGGAAATCTTCACTTGCCTGCCCCCGAAACTTAGCTTTCCCATCTTTTTTTTCGGCGGCACTTTCTTGTGTCAGCGCAAAAAGCTTTCCTACCATGACAGAACTAGCTCCTGCAGCTAAAGCAAGGACCACATCCTTGCTAGTGCGAATTCCTCCATCAGCAATCAAGGGGACACGCAGCTTTTCAGCAATTTTTGCACATTCAAAGATCGCTGTGAATTGCGGCACGCCAAACCCTGTAATGATCCGCGTTGTACAAGCCGCGCCAGGGCCCACTCCTACTTTCACCGCATCAGCCCCTGCATTGACTAAGTCTTGATAAGCCATAGGAGTACAGACATTCCCTGCAATAACATCATGATCAGGATGGCTTTTCTTCAGTTCCTCAATAAACGCCAGCATCTTCTCTGAGTGTCCATGCGCCACATCCACGCACACTCCAGCAGCCCCACGATCG
>JAGROF010000184.1 GCA_020440405.1 Chlamydiia bacterium | reverse complement strand
AGCATAAGCACCATTCCTTCCAATGCATCCAAGGGATTCCCAATCCGAGAAAAATAGGGGGCAATGAAAGCAGCTCCCGCATGACAAGCAAAAAGAGCTTGAAAAGGAGTAAAGACAGCTGTTGCCATGATCGGAAATTGCAGGTGAGACAGGGATTCCATGGCTTTTAACCCTTCTTGTGTGACAGGAATTTTGATAATAATACGCTCCGAATAATCCCGAAGCGTTTCTGCTTGCTCGATAATTCCTGAGTGATCGACAGCTGTCACTTGAACAGTCAGGGGACCGCTTTGGCACTTTAAAATTGCGTTAATGTTTTCTTCAAGACTGAGCCCAGATTCTGCAATGAGGGAAGGATTGGTCGTCACTCCTGTCAAGATGCCGAGCTTACTTCCGAGGATGATTGTCTTGGTGTCTAATGTATCGAGCCAAATATCCATGCGATCTAATTTAGAGATTAACCGATTTCTCTTCTACGAGTTTTTTCTGTTTGTTCAAAGTTTTTCCGGAGTTCTTGGAAGTTTGAGATCAAGACCCCAAAATCGCTTTTTCTCAGCGCTAGTACATCCACAGGGGACAGGCAACGAACTGTTGCTAAGCGGGAGCGTTGGTTGAGAAGAGCCATCTCTCCAAAGTATTCTCCTTTTCCCAACTTAGCAATGAGCTTTTTGGTTCCCTGTCTTGTGATGAAGACTTCAACTTCTCCGCTGACAATGATGTAGAGGTAGTCACCAACATCTCCTTCATGGAAAATAATTTCGTCTGTTTCGAAATGAAGTTGAGCAATTCCCTGATTCGGGGCGGCTTTAATTTGTACGGCTTCAATCGGGATCATGGTATCGAGGATCCACGACAGAGCCACCTTGATCTTTCGATCAATCCCTGGAAGCTTAAGCCAGTAAATCATTCTCCAAAGCAGCCAAGCACAAATTCCTGAAAACTTGAAGATCCCGAACAATTCTGCAACCGCAGATTGATGCCCTAATGCTCCCATCATTCCGAGTGCCTTAAAGCGGAATTCTTTTTTACTTTTTCCATTAAGAGTGGCTGCAATGTTGTAAGCGAGAACCTTTGCTTCTCGAATAGCAAATTGCGCCGTTGGAGGGCAAATGCCTTCTCCCGCTAAGTGAGGAATCGCAGCGCAGTCTCCGATGGACCATAGATTCTTCTTTCCTTCCACTTGCATGGTTGCATCGGCAACAATCTTTCCTTTGACTAGGTTAAGGGGAAGGCCTTCAATCAAGGGATTTGGAGAGGAAGGAACTGTGGAGATGACGGTTTTAGAGGGGATCCTTTCTCCTGTGTCAAGAACGGCTTCTTCAGGAGTTGCTGCTTTCAGATGGCAATTAAATCGGATCTCCACACCGCGCCGCATCAGAAGTTTTGCAGCGTAGGTTCCAAGAGATTCGGGCATTTCCCGCTCCATCAGGCGGTCTTTGCTGTGCACCAAAATCACACGAATTTGATTTCGGTCGATCTCTTCATACTTTTTCGCAAGCTTCCGGACAAGGTCATTCACCTCAGCAACAACCTCTGTTCCAGAGAATCCGCCGCCTCCTACCACGAAAGTGAGGAGTTTTTGCTTGAGAAGAGGGTCCTTTTCATTAGCGGCCCCTTCTAAGACCTCAATCACCTGGTTTCGAATCGCGACGCTATCCGCAAGGTTTTTAAAGGGAAGGGCATGCTCATGCAGGCCAGACATTCCACGAAAATCTGTGACAGTTCCAAGCCCTAATACCAGATGATCGTAAGAGAGTTCAAAAGGGGTATGGGAATACTTCGGTGCAAGGATCACTTTTTGATTTTCAATATCGATCGAATCGACCTCTCGCACATAGAGCTTAGTCTTAGGAAGCAGTTTACGCAAGGGGTTGATGGTATCCAAAAGACCCAGAGATCCCCCCACGACTTCAGCCAGCATCGGCTGGAAGAC
>JAGROF010000183.1 GCA_020440405.1 Chlamydiia bacterium | reverse complement strand
AATTAATTTTCCTTCTCGAATTCGCCAACTTATTCAAAGTTGGCAGCATTCTCCGAAGAAAAATTTCTTTAAAAAATGCAAAAAAATCTGAACTCAATCTAACTCACATACACCCTCTTACTGCCATGAAGAAACGCCCCTTTATTCTTATTGAAGTCCTTATTGCCATCTCCCTTCTTTCTCTTTGCGCCCTTCCCCTTATTTCCGAACCCCTCTTTGCTCAAAAAAAAATGCGAGAAAAATATTTCGCACTCGAACTCGAGCGGGAAGCTGAAAAGATTTATTACGAGATTCTCCAAAAAGAATTATCCCTGGGAAAAATTACACGTAAGTCGAGTGACCAAACTTCTTTAGGCCCTATTGTCCTCTCCATAGAAGGGCTTGGAAAGAAAACCTACAAAGACGCCCATTACCACCTCTATCATAAAGCCCCAGATAAACACCGCAGTCCTTATTACATGATCCACCTGAGGGTCTGTTTTGAAAAGTGCAAATCAAAAAATAAAGACCCTGAAAAAGAAGAGGATTACAAATATAAATTTCAATTTGTTGGAAAATTAGTGGATCAAAAAAAGTCCAACCTGCATGTTGAAAATCATGAAAGACTATCTAGCGACGTTCAAGCCATTCGTCAAAGCGAGTGAGAAACAAACAGAATTCTCGATCAAAGCTCTCATCTTAGGGATTCTTCTTAGTCTTTTATTTGCTGTAGGAAATGCGTATCTTGGACTCAAAGTGGGAATGACCATTTCTGCTTCCATCCCTGCAGCCGTTTTATCCATGGCAATTCTCCGCACTTTTTTTCGAAAAGTCACCATTTTGGAAAACAATATTGTCCAAACGATTGCTTCTGTTGGAGAAGGACTCGCTGGCGGGGTGATTTTTACCATTCCTGCTCTCTTTCTCCTTGGAGCCTCTCCCTCGATTCCGCATATTTTTGTCTTGGCTCTACTAGGAGGAATTTTGGGTGTCCTCTTTATGATTCCGATGCGGCGTTACATCATCGTTCAAGAACATGGTGTCCTTCCCTTTCCTGAAGGAAAAGCATGCGCTGAAATCCTTAAAGCAGGAGAAAAAAGTGCCCCTCATGCCAGCCTGGCTATTTGGGGAATCATTGTGGGTGCGATTTATAAGCTCCTTAATAGCGCCCTTTATTTATGGAATGAAACAGTTTCCTTTACTATCAAAAAATACGAAGACACCTTAGTCAGCATGGACTGTACCCCGGCGCTTTTGGGTGTAGGATTCATCATCGGCCCTCGGATTTCTGCTGTTCTCTTTACAGGAAGTGCTTTGGGATGGTGGGTACTTATCCCCATGATTAAAATGTTTGGATCGGGATCTCCTGCCGTTTTCCCATCAAAAGTTCCGATTGAAACGATGTCCTCAACAGACATTTGGTCCAACTACATCCGTTATATTGGTGCGGGAGCTGTCGCTGTAGGAGGGCTCATTACCCTCTTTAGAATTGCCCCTGTGATTTGGAAAACCATCATTGAAAGTTTTCGAGAACTTTTTCACCTGATGCAGTCTAAGAAGAAAGAGATCGAACGAACAGATCGCGATATTTCCCTTTCCTACCTCTTGTTAGGATCGATTGCTATCATCTTAGCCCTCTGGCTGATTCCTGGATTTCACCTCAACATCGTTACGATTGTTCTTCTGGTCATTCTAGGATTTTTCTTTGTTGCCGTGACTTCGATTACTGTTGGGCTCGTTGGGAGCTCTTCAAGCCCCGTTTCAGGGATGACAATTACAACTCTTTTGATTACTTGTCTCATCTTTGTCAGCCTGGGATGGACAGATCGTGTCCACTTGCTCGCTGCGATTACAATGGGAGCTGTTGCAAATGTAGCCATTGCCATGGCAGGGACCACCTCACAAGATTTAAAAACAGGTTTTTTACTCGGAGCCACTCCTCGCTCCCAGCAGATCGCAGAAATTATTGGTCTCATCCTCCCCGCTGCCGCCATTGGTTTTACCCTTTACCTTCTTGATAATGCCTACGGGTTTGGAAGTACAAAATTGCCCGCCCCTCAGGCTACCTTAATGGCTCTCATTGCAAAAGGAGTGATTCAAGGACAACTTCCTGTAGTGCTCGTCATGATTGGGGTGGTTTTTGGCCTCATGATTTACCTGATGCGTGTGCCTGTTCTTCCCTTTGCCATCGGTCTCTACCTCCCCATCTCCCTGAACACCTCCATCATGGTGGGAGGACTCGTTTGCTTGATCGCACAGCGCCTCACAAAAAGGGAAAAATGTGTCGAACAAGGGATCCTCATTTCTTCAGGCCTGGTTGCAGGAGACGCTTGTATGGGTGTCTTGATTGCACTTCTCACAGTGACCAAGATTGTCCCAGCTTCAAAGGCCGGGTGGCTCAATGATTGGGTCTCTCTCCTCTTCTTTATCCTTCTCAGCTTCTGGTTGGGATGGCGCGCGATGAAAAAAGACAAATAAACTCCCATCCGTTATCCTTTTTCTCATGAAACGGTATGCTTTTTCACTCATGGAATTGATGATCGCTCTGTGCCTTGCCGCAACGGTTCTAGGCGTTCTCTTTGCATCCCTCCATCAAGGCATTGTATCCAAGGCAAAATTAGAAAAAGGAGCCTCTCTTGTCATGACCCATGCACGCATCCAAGAGCGTCTCAATCAAATCTTTGCCAACATCGTGGAGAAAAAGGGGGTTTACGTCGATAAAAAGAAAGCTTTACACTTTGAATTTGATCATGGAATCGATCCTGAGCCTCCATTTTGTGACTTTATTGCAGGAGTGCTTGAAAAGAAAAATAACCACCTTGTCCTATCCTTGATAGCAGGAGAAGAAAAGCGAGAAGAAATTCTCTGTAAAGCCACACATCTTGACTATGAGTTCCTCTATCATGATGGGAAGGAGGTTAAAACAACCCCCATTTGGGAAAAAGACACGGGCGACAATCCCCTCTACCTCAAGTTAACGATAGATCAAGAGCCCTACATCTTATGGATCAACCATAAAGGAAAGGAGATCCCTTTGCACCAATGAACCTCCTCCCTTTTACAGTTGTCATTTTGATCATCCTTGCTCTCTTCTCCACATCCTCTTTTGAGCAGCATCGCACAGAATCCCAAAAGCAAATCGTTTACCAAGCTTACTTCCGAACGCTCCGAGCCGCTAGAAATCACAAGGAAGATCTTGCTTACCGTTCTCTCAATCACTCACAAAAAAAATCGGAAAGCAAAGAAAGCCCTAAAAAGAAGAAGAAAATTCGCTATTTTCGAGAAGAAAAAATCGGATGGGATAATGGGCGCTTAAATCTTTCTTCTTTGACAAGCGATGCACAAAAGTGGCCGAAACTCAAAGGGGTTGCTGCGCGCTATGTCAATCGGCTTTACGGCCATTTAGATTTCTTCCCCAAGTCCAAAAATTTTTCTGAAAAGCTCATTGATGCCCTAGCCGCTGCTTATAAAGAAAAAGATGCAGACACTCCCTTTCATGAAATTGAGCTTGACCCCCCTTACCACATTCCCTTTTCAAAAATGGTCAAAGGCACACAAACCTATGACCTAAAAAAGTCTGGCTATCCTCCATTTGGAAACTTCTTTACATTTGAAAAGCGGGAAAAGCCCCCCATGTTTTTCCAAGATGCCAATCTCACATTCCTAGCTCTTATCCTAGGGGCCGAAGGGGCCGCAAAGCTTGAAGAAAAGGAACTCGCCTACATTGAAGAAAAGCAAAAGCATTCTTCAGAAATTCAGCGCCCAGACCTTGAACAAATGCTTAAAGATCACCCTCCTGACCCGATGGAACTAGACCTTTTTGATTTTACAACTTATCATTCTACACGGAAACCCGGAAAAGCCCAAGATCCTCAAACTGGCATTACAGTGAGAGTGCCGTGACCGGCTGAAATGTCAGAGTAAACGTTGTCCCCTGATCCACATCCGAAGTGACAGCAATCTCTGCATCATGCTTTGTAACGATTGCATTGACAATGGAAAGTCCCAACCCTGCTCCTCCAAGGCGTCTTGAATGGGTTTTATCCACTGTATAAAACCGCTCAAAAATCTTATCCAAATCCTCAGCAGGGATTCCAATACCTTGATCCGCGATTGAAAGCTCAACCCGTCCTCCGAAATCTGCAATGGTGATCGTTAAAAGTGGGGGCCCTTTAGAATACTTCACCCCATTTTCTAAAAGATTCATGATGGCCAGCTCGAGAAGGTCGGGATCCCCGCTTACAAGAATGATTTCTTCATTATGAAACGATTCAATCTGCGCATTCGGGTAAAGGGCAAGAAGCGTATAGCTACAATTGTCAATAAGCCCCACAAGATCTACCTCTTGGAGGCGCGCTTTAGGCAAGTAATCTA
>JAGROF010000182.1 GCA_020440405.1 Chlamydiia bacterium | reverse complement strand
CCAAACTCCCCAACCTCCTCTCTCCTGATCTTCTCATGGATATGGATAAAGCCGTCACACGCGTTGTGCATGCCTTATCGAAAAATGAAAACATCTTAATTTACGGCGATAATGACGTCGATGGTATTACAGGAACTACCCTCCTTGTGGAGTTCATTCGCCTCCTTGGAGGCAACGCATATTACTATGTCCCTCATCGGACTACAGCCAGCCCTTCAATGATCTCCGACGCGATCACCTATGCTTTGGAAAAGGAATGCAAGCTGCTCATTACTGTGGACTGTGGGATTACGGCTTCCAAAGAAATCGAAGAGGTTGTAAAGCACAACATCGATGTCATCATTTCTGACCACCACGAACCGACAGATAAGATCCCCAATTGTATTGCAACTCTCAATCCAAAACTCATCAATAGCATGTATCCTAATCGTGATTTGACTGGGGTCGGAGTCGCTTTCAAACTGGCTCATGCTTTAACAAATCACTTAGTGTCTACAGGAAAAATCAGCTCTTCTATGATAGATCTCAAACGATTCCTCGACTTAGTGGCTTTAGGAACGATCGCTGATATGGGTGCTTTAAAAGGGGAAAACCGGGTCCTTGTCCGTTATGGTCTCAAGCAATTCTCACAAACACGTCGGGTTGGCCTTTTAAAGCTCATGGAAATTTGTGAGGTCAAACCTTCTGAAGTATCAACGGCTGATATTGCTTCTAAAATTGCCCCTCGCTTGAATAGTTTAGGGCGCATTGCGGATCCTCTTAAAGGGGTTGAGCTGATGCTGATCCATGACTCTGTAGGCGCTGCCCATCTTGCCCAAGAACTTGATGATAATAATACCAAAAGGCAGCAGATTGAACGGCGTGACTCTGAAGATATCGAATCCTATATTCACTCTCATCCTCAAATCTTAAAGGAAAAAGCCCTTGTCCTCCACTCGGATAAATGGCACCCAGGAATCATCCCGATTCTTGCCGCCCGCCTCTCAAAACAGTATAACCGCCCTACGCTTATCATTGCTGTAGAAGGGGGTATTGGAAAAGGTTCGATTCGAACGATTCCTGAATTTCCGCTCCTTTCTCCTCTGCGCAATAACCACTCCCTCCTGATGAATTTTGGAGGGCATGACTTTGCAGCAGGACTCATGATCAAAGAGGAAAACATCCTGAAATTTAAAAAATCCTTCATCGAAACAGCCAATAAAACACTCAACAATGATGATCTGCTTCCGAAACTTCACCTCGATGCCCGGGTGCAGTTTGAAGATCTCACTTTTGAGTTCTTAGATTCGATGCAGCTTTTAGAACCTTACGGAACGGGAAATCCTCCTCCTATTTTATATACCGATGTCACGCAGGCTTGGCCTCCTAAAGTGGTCGGGAAAACACACCTCAAGCTTTATCTAGAACAAAATGAGCGCATGCTTGAAGGGATTGGATTCGGACTCAGCGCCCACCGCAGCAAGCTGACAAAGAAAAACTTAAGCCTTCAAATTGCCTTTACTCCCCATGTCAATGTCTTCCTTAATAAATCAAGCATCCAGCTCCTCGTTAAAGACTTCAAACTTAAGTAAGGTGGTTTTTGGGGGAAGAGCTCTCACCCGCATTGATGGGTGCGTCACCTTTGTTCCTTTTGGAGCTCCGGGGGATCATGTTGAACTCACCATCACCCAAAAGAAAAAAAACTATCAAATCGCTCAGATCAAAAAAATCTTGCAAGAAGGTCCTGGAAGACGCACTCCACGGTGCCCTCATTTTAAGGTCTGTGCAGGATGCCAATTGCAACACCTGGACTATTCCACTCAACTGGAGTCCAAAAAAGGGTTTATCGAAGAAGCCCTTCACGTCAACCATGTCAACATCCACGCTTCTCCACAGGAGTGGAGCTACCGCTCCCATATCCGCTTCAACCTACAAAAGGATGCCATTGGGTTTCGAATGGGCTTTATTGGACACGATAATCATTCCCTGATTGAGCCTTCAATCTGCCCAATTTTTTCGGAAGATTCCGTGTTTTTTTCTACTCTTAAGCAGGAGCTTTTAACACTTCCTAATGAGGGGATTCGATCCGCTTCCTTACGCCTCTTTAAAAAGAAAAAAGGGATGGTTCTAGCCTTTTCTTTTTTTCCTAAACTCCCAAAAAAAACCTTTCTATTTCCCTGCTCTATCGGAACGGCATATAAATCTCCAGCAGGAGAAAAATATTTTGGTGAAACCTCTCTCTCTCAAAAAATATTAGGCCTGGATGTCTCTTTTTCCCCTTACGGGTTTATGCAGAACAACCTCCCCCTAAGTGCAAAGCTCTATCAAACTCTTGTCAACTGGGTGGGAGATGTCCCTCAAAAAATCTTCGACCTCTATTGTGGTGTGGGAATCACTACAGCTCTCCTTTCTCAAAGAGGGCATGACGTCCTTGGAATTGAACTCAATCGCTCTCTTTCTCCCTGCGAAAATGCCCAGATTCGTTATGGATCTGTCGAAAAAATTCTCCCCAAAATAGGAAGGACCCCTGATGTGACACTGGTAAACCCTCCCCGCACAGGGCTCTCTAAAGAAGTGCTACCTCTTTTAAATAGCTCCAGGCTCCTTTATGTATCCTGCATGCCGTCTACGCTAGCCCGAGATCTTCAAAGGCTTGCCTCTCGCTATAGAATAAAGCGCGTGGAAGGGTTTGACCTTTTCCCTCAAACTACCCACGTTGAGTCTTTGGTATTACTTGAACATATAGAACAAAAAAAACTCTAGCTGGTGAAACTAGAGTTTTGTAAGAAATATTTTGAATCGAAAAGAGTAAAGCACTCATGTAACGATTCCAAATAAGAAAATTTACCTCTCTTCTCTCTTTGGAAACGCTCTTAAAGCGAATTACATCGCTTCAGTTTCAGAACGTCGGCTTAGGTACTTCTCCTGATATTCTTTGATATCATCAGTATGAATGACCCAAGCAGCTCCTCGACGAGAGGCTTTTAACATCCCAATCCGCGTAGCATAGTAGATTTTCTGCGCTGGAACGCCGAGAATCTTTGCTGCCTGATTGACAGAGTAAAATCCCTTATTGTTGTCGAAAAGAAGTTCACCATTAAATGTTGATTTCGCACGCGAATATTTATTGCGGCGATATTCTTCTAGATCATCTAGATCTATTGTCCAACGAGTCGAGTCTTTACGTGCTCTCAGCTTATTTTGCTTAATTGCAACATAAATCGCCTGTCTCGTTACACCATTGATTCGAGCAGCTTCAGTAATTGAAACTACCTTTCTTGGAGATCCAAGTTCTCCATTTTGGTTTTCCATATCCATGTTTTTCTCCTCAATCCAAAACAAAGTGCTAAAAACTAGGAAGATCAGCTAATTCGCCAAAATTCGCAAAATTTTAACAATTTGTTAATATTTCTTAGTCTTTAGATATTC
>JAGROF010000181.1 GCA_020440405.1 Chlamydiia bacterium | reverse complement strand
TTTAGAAAATGTTCATGGTCATTAAAAAAATTCTTAAGCGAAAAAAAACAGTTACAACCGCAAAAAAGCGAGCCACTCCTGCGCGCAAGAAAAAAGTTGTCACGCGCAAGAAGGCGGCCCCTAAGAAGAAAACCACTCCAGCTACAGCACGCAAAAAGGTCGCTCCAAAGAAAAAAGTGACGCCGAAAAAAAAGGTGGCTGCTCCGAAGAAAAAAGCTGCCCCTAAAAAGAAGGTTGTCAAAGTTGAGCCCACTCCAGCTCCTATTAAACGGGTTAAAATTCTTATTCCCGTCGGGCGCATCCTAACCGCCGAAGGCTGGAGCCGCCGTTCTTAAAGCATTGAAATAAATGCTTGGTATTCGTTAGCATTCATCTCTTACCTAAAATGAAGGAATCTCAATGGAACTTTCACGCACTCCCCATTCTTCTGATGACCTCTTGGCCCAGCGTCAACTTCACCAACAACAAGTACCCGAAGCTTCAAAAAAAAAGCCCTCTTTTGACTGTCCACTTACGCCGCATGAGCAAGAATTCTTAACCCAACAGCAACAGCAAAAAATCGAAAAGATAACTAGAAAAAATTTGGAAGAATCTCAAAAACTCACTCAAGAATTGATGGAAACAAATCGAAATTGCAGAGCTGAGCTTGAAAAATATCAGAAGATTCATGAAGACCTTCATAAGCCTGTAGGTCCTCCTGTAATCCAAAAGAAACCTACAGCCCCTCCTAATTCTCAAAGCTATGATTGGTGTGTAATTGCTTGAGAATTTTTAATTAATATGCTAGCATTTGCGCAGTATCAGTGAGGTAAAGGATGAATTTAAAAGGTAAAAAAGCGTTTATTGCAGGGATTGGAGACGATCAAGGATACGGCTGGGCCATTGCGAAGCAACTTGCTGAAGCGGGATGTGAAATCCTAATTGGAACCTGGGCTCCGATTGTCAAAATCTTCACCACATCTTGGGAAGCAGGAAAGTTTGATGCGTCGCGCAAACTCTCTGATGGCTCGATGATGGAATACCTCAAACTTTATCCGATTGACGCCAGTTTTGATACTGCAGACGAGGTGCCGGAAGAGGTACGCGAGAATAAGCGGTATAAGCAATATGACGGCTATACGGTTTCTGAGGTCGCGGCTCAAATCGAAAAAGACTTTGGAAAGATCGATATCATCGTCCACTCTTTGGCCAATGGTCCTGAAGTCAAAAAGCCCCTTTTAGAAACCTCACGCCAAGGGTACCTTGCTGCAATTAGTGCTTCTGCTTACTCCTTTGTCAGCATGGTCAAATATTTTGGACCGATCATGCACTCTGGTGGCGCAGCGATCAACCTCACCTATCTTGCTTCTGAGCGCGCTGTTCCCGGTTATGGTGGCGGAATGAGCTCAGCAAAAGCTGCCTTAGAAAGTGACACCCGCACCTTAGCTTGGGAAGCTGGTCGGAAGTGGAACCTCCGTATCAACTCGATTTCTGCAGGTGCTTTAGGAAGTCGCGCCGCACGTGCGATCGGCTTTATCGGAGCTATGATCGAATACGCGCATCATAATGCTCCCCTTCAAAAGGATCTGCAAGCTTCTGAAATTGGGAATGCTGCTGCTTTCCTTTTATCCGACCAAGCTTCAGCAATCACTGGAGTGACCCTTTATGTCGATAATGGCATGCATGCAATGGGAGTGGCGGTTGACAGTCCCGCCCTTAAACCGGAAGAAGAAGTAGCTTTAACTTAACATCAGAGCTGCGACGCAGCGTTCGAATGGAAATCTTCCAATCGTGTGCTTGCGTAATATCTGTTTCAAGTTGAGCCGGGCGATTCCCCCGGCTGATTTGCCCCAAGAAATCTCCTTCTCCCGCGACTTTTTCAAACAAAAGCGTCCACTTTTCCCCGATTTGAAGGGTGTCTCCCAGTCGAAACACCGTTCCCTTTTCTCCGTTGACTTGCACGGTATTCGAAGGATGAACGTTCACATAGAATGACAGCTCTGTCCGTTGCTTTTCATCAGGCACCTCTTCAGGATAGATCAAAATATCGTCTTCTAGGCAGATCTTCTGCTCTTGGCATACAAGCGAATGGAGACTTTCCCCTTCTTGCCAGACTTTGCGGAAGAGATGGTATCCTTTCCCTTGCGAAAGGGGCGGTGGAAATGTTTTTGTTAAAAATTTCTCAGGCTTCGGAGTAAAAATAAGCGCTGCCTCTAAGTGAACAGGGTGAGGCTTTAACAAACGAGGAGCATTTCCCATCATCAGATCGAATAGGGTCAGGTCCAATTCTCCGCCGCGCTGCCTTTCGTCATTTAAGGGGCCTTGATAGATTTGAAGCTCGGGATCCCAATAGGGGGTGAGCGGTGTGAGATCCTCTAAATGAAGCGCTGCGTGCGCCGCATCGCGCGATGTGAGGATCTTTTGTGGAGGCGCAGGCACAGGAGCCACTCCTTTGAGTTTTTCTCGGAGCTCATCTCCCAGAATCGCCCCAAAATGCTTTTCAATGAGCTTTAAAGGAAACGAGCAGCGGGCAAAGGGAGACACCTGGGGATATTCATGAAGATAAGTCGGAAACAGTCCCTCCTTTTGAAACGCAAGGAGGTGATTTAAGCGCTCTTTCCCTTCTTGAACTTGCTCTCCGACTAGAGAGCGAAAGAGCGCCAAGCAAAAGCAAAAGTTCTGATACAGAGGAATACGGTCGAGCGTTGGGTAGTGGATCAACCCCGTATGGGGGCTTTGATACCTTCTTCCTGCTTGAAGGGCTAAATCCGTCAGCTCACGTTTATTCATCTAAGCTTCTCCATCGCCTGCTGCAACCCTTCAATAATACCACTCTCCTCTGCAGGAGGAGCTACAATGGTTGCTAAAGCTAAAAGAGCTTCAGGAGATCCCTCGATAGCAATCCGTTCATCCCCATAACGCAAGAGTGGAATGTCATTATTATCGTTTCCCCCTGTAATTAACGGAGCGGGGAGGGAAAATTTTTGAATGAGCTTTTGGACAGCAATTCCCTTATCGGCTTCTTCATGGGTAATCAAAATCAAAAATCGGTCCTCGGAAAAGGGATCCCGGATAAGCGTCGTCTTTATCCCCCCTACGTCTTGAAGCTTTTGGTCAAAAGCGCGCATCGGCGCCTCATGACCTAAACACTTAATCAATGGAAAGGTGTCTTGTTGCTCAATCCTAAAATCCTTCACAGGGATCCACGGCGCATCGGAAACCTTTTCAACTTTCTTCAGGTATTGTTGCATCTCCGGAGAAAACCGCTCAGGGCGGAAATAACACACATCGCCCTTCTCATAGCCCGAATAGACCAGAAAATCTCCTTCTTCTCCCTCGTGAAGTTGATCAAGCAACTGAACCCGATCGAGCCCTAAATAAGCCCGCGCCACCTCTTTCTTTTCAGGCATCTCAAATAAAACCGAGCCATTCTGCACTCCCAAAAAATAAGGAAAGCAAAGCTTCGGAAGGGTCCGCATCGCAAACGAAAGGGGGCGCCCCGTCACAAAAATAAAGGTCCACCCCTCTTTATAAAGGGCTTCAAAGGTTTGGGCCACGTCGTCAGGAATCAGATGCGTCTGATCTGTAATCGTCCCATCAATATCTAGTGCAATCGTTCCAGTCATGGTTAACATTATAGACAAAAAAGAAGATTCCCCCCAAAATAAAAATAAATTATTCAGGCCTTACGTATGCGTATATTGAAGCTTTTTTTGATTTTGATGTTCCTTCCTCTTGTAGCAGATGAGGAGAAAGAAAAATGTCCCTCCCCGGAAAAGGCAAAAGTGGAACATGCCAAAGAAGCCGAGCAGACGCCCCCTCCCCTAGAAAAAAGTACTCCTCCCCCACCTGACATGCACAAAGCGACCGAGTCCTACGAGACCGCTTTCATCAAGACCATTGTCGTTCTTGTCGGCCTTCTAGTCCTCATTATTTTAACGATCTGGATGTTCAAAAAAATCTCTCATGGGCGCCTCCGGAGCTTCAATGTCTTGAAGTCTGTCAAAGTCTTAGAAAAACGTCCCCTTAGCCCCAAATCCATGCTGTATCTGATCGAGGTCAGTGGCAAGCAGGTACTCATTGCCGAGTCGCAGCTTGAAGTCCGCACCCTTACCTCTCTAGACTGGATGGGCACCGATAAAGATTTATAATCCCTCTTCTAACTCTCTTTGATGGGCTGCTTGTGCCTCTTGGAATGTTGCAGCAATTGTTTTTGGCATCACTTCGATGCGCCCCTGTTTTTCTGCTGAGAACGGATAGGCACATTGGTACTGTACCCAGTGAGTTTTGGGGAGACCTTTCACAACGCCCATCAGAAATTGAACTTTTAACTTTGTCGAATCGATCAATTGCTCAGTGGTCATTCCCTTAAATTCATCAGATCCTTCAATGATTTCCCGAAGAATCCGAATCTCGTCATCCGTAATGCGCCCTCCTTTGGTGCGACTGATCATATTTTCAAGCGTCTGAATTGGATTCTTAAGATCGGGTCTTTGGTGTAAAATCCGTGAAGCAACCAAGCTTTTATCTGGTTTGCATTTATGGACCATCATCATCCAGATCATCGAAGTAAAGGCTTTATACGCCCCTGTAGAAAGCTTTGTTCCTCCATAGGTTGCTGTCGACTCAAGGGCTACCCGATGGTTCCATTCACATTCCATATCAGCAAAAAGGAACTGCATGCGCGTTGCATCTTCATGATTTAAAAAGGCATGAACTGCCGCAAGCTCCATCACAGCCGCATAATAAAAGTCACGACGTATCTCCTTCCAAAGCGCTTGAAACTCTTTCTTCTTCTTCTCTAGGCAATGGTTCAAAGCTTCCACATAAAGTTTAGAAAAAGGGACCTCATTTTTTTGAGGATAAAGTGTGCAAAAAGTATCAAAAAAAACACGCGCCATGAGGACCACCGCTTCATAGACTCTTTTGACCGTCGTAAGGCCATACATTCCGACATTTGTGACTGCAAGAACTCCCATTTGTGCCCCAATGCTATCGGGATCTGTCGCACGCCTCCAATCTTCTTGTCCTCGAATACGGACAAAATCAAAATGCCTCACCACATAAACCGTCTCCTCAGCAACTACCTGAGGATACCCATGATATTTTTCGCTTCCTTCTAAAGCATCATGACCGGCCTTTTTAAGATGTCCTATTCCATATTCAAAATCATTACGCAAATAGGGCTCTAAACCCACTCTCTTTAAAATATATGCTGTCATGGACACCTCTTTTGTTAAAAGAGGGTAATTTACTTGAAATGGGATTTTAAAGAAAGAATTTCTGACAGAAGAATGAGCTCTTTTTTAGATTGGAGTCCTTGGACCAGTTTGACAATGCGCGGGCGACGTCTAACGACCTTCCGAGGCGCCTCTTTAAGCCTCGGAAGAAGGACAGGCTTTTTAGTTACAGGGATCGATGGAGGAGGCGCAACACGCCGCGGCGGCATAGGACGCTGCGCCGCTTGCTCTGCTCCCTTCTTTTTTTTCATGCGATTTCTTAAGAGGGTAAAGAGATAGACAGCGATAATGAAGAAAAAGTAATAAAAGGTTCCAAACCCCTCACTTTTTTCGTCCATCTTCGTCCTCTTCATCATACTCAGAAAGAGCATTTCGCATCTTGGTATCGGACTGAATATTCTTCAGCTTATAATAATCCATCACCCCCAGATTTCCAGAAAGGAACGCTCCCGCAATGGCTTTAGGGATTTCACTTTCCGCCAAGACCACTTTTGCACGGTTTTCCTGCTCGGCAGCCACAGCCATGGCACGCCGCTCTTCCGCTTTTGCTTGCGCAACTTGCTTATCCGAATTCGCCCGGTCAATCTTTAGCTTAGCCCCAATGTTGTCCCCCACGCTGATATCTGCAATATCGATCGACAAGATCTCAAAAGCCGTCTGTGCATCCAATCCCTTATCGAGCACAAGTTGCGTAATCATCTGTGGCGACTCTAAAACATCCGCATGAGTCTCCGATGCTCCAATTGCGTTGACGATCCCCTCGCCAACACGGGCAATGACGGTTTCTTCAGTGGCTCCTCCTACCAATTGCTTGATATTGGTGCGGACCGTCACACGGGCACGACAAAGCAGCTGGACCCCATCTTTAGCCACGGCAGTAATCGACATGTTGAGATCAGGGCTCGGGCAGTCAATAACCTTAGGGTTTACCGACGTGCGGACCGCATCTAAAATGTCCCGTCCTGCCAAATCAATCGCTGTTGCTTGGCGCCAATCTAAAGGGATATTTGCCTTATCCGCCGCAATCATGGCCCGCACGACCTCAAGGACCCTTCCTCCCGCTAAGAAGTGGGTCTCGAGATCTGAAACCGTGATATCTTTCAGTCCTGCCTTGTAGGAGTTGATCCGCGCATTGACGATAATCTGCGGCGGAATTTTCCTTAAGCTCATCCCAATGATGTTAAAGAGGGAAATCGGAGTCCCTGAAACAAACGCTTGAAACCAAAGCTTAATGTATTTCCCGAGAATAAAGATAAAAATGAGTCCAACAATCCCAAGCAGGATAATTAGAGCATATAAACCAAGAGTTGAACCTTCCATTGAACCTATCCCGACGTTAGAAATTCCAAGATTTTGAAGCATTTTTTTTCAGCATCTGAGCTCTCTTTGCGCACCATACTTGGATAAGTAGGGCAAAAAGAGAGCTCAGATAATGGGAAAAAAGGCTCATGAGATTGGGGTTTATAATATCGGGGTAGGTTCATTACCGATCCTATTTACAGATTAATCGAGCTCCCTCGCCGCCAATGATCTTAACAGGTTCTCCCTTTTTAATATAGCGACTTTCTGAAACCGCTTGGTAACGCTCCCCTTCGACCATAATATGTCCCGAAGGTTTGAGATCCGTCAGAGCTTCTCCTTCTTTTCCAATAAGCGAAGCGTCATAACTTGAAGCGACATACCCCGACTGCGCATCACTTGCAAAAAGGGCCGGCTTTTTCTTGAGCTTCCAGAGTGCCAACCGAATGCTCACAAGGAGCAAGCAGACCATGACACCAATGAAGACCACCCCCATCCAAAGGTGTCCGGCTTCCCAGGCAAACAAAATAGCCGACAGAATGAAAGCCACTCCTCCTAGAGTGCCCAGAATCCCTCCTGGGACAAAAAATTCTAAGTAGATGAGAACAAGCCCCAAAAGCCCAACCCCAATGGCTACAATCATGTGAAGTCCTTATATTCTCGTATGGGTTTAACAATCACTTTGCTTCCTTCAATTTTCACCACTTCGACAGAGGTGTGCTTTTCCAAAAACTCCCCTTGAGACATGGCGTCGAAAAGATTTTCTCCGATATGGACTTTTCCTGAGGGACGCAGAGGGGTCACAGCTTCTCCCACTTCTCCCTCTTCAGGCATTACCTCTCGTGCCATCCCTGCTTTATAGCCTTCTTGCTCTCCTTTTAAAATCAATTTGGAAAACCGGAAATAGCGATCCGAAAAAAAGTGAGCTAAAAGGACAATAACAATAATCGCAAAGATCAACCCTCCACATAGCCAAGCAAGCCGCTCAATAAAGGCTTCTCCAACAAGGCGGAAGGTGGCTGGATTGACAAGACTGAGCTGTCCAATACCAGGGAGCATTAAAGCAAAAAGACCAATAATCGTCAAAATAATCCCCAGGATCCCCACAATCCCAAATCCTGGAATGACAAAAAGCTCAAGCGCTAGCAGAATCATCCCCACGCAAAGGATAATTAATTCAATCCAATTGACTACATGACTTGCAAAGCTCGACAAGAGAATCAAGACCAAACACCCTAAAGCAATCGATCCAGGAACCCCAAATCCTGGGGTGTTGATTTCGATGTAAAGGCCAATTACAAGCCCAATAAATAATAGTGAGGCGATCACAGGATGAGATAAAATACTGAAAAATCCTACTCTCCAATCTTGATAATCGATCATTACCGCATGGGGAATCTGCGCAAAATAGGGCTCTTGAAAGATTAAACTCTTATGGGCCGGCCACATCCCCTGTTTCCACTCTGCATCGGTAATCATTCCCACAGGGGTAATGGGAACCATAAAGTTTGCAACCCCTAGATCCATCATCTGTTCACCTGTTAACGTGAGCAGCTTGCCCCGCCCCGAAATGATCTTATCCGGATGAGGCCCTGAGGCGCGCACTTCGTCAAGATCATCCAGCCGAATGACTTCATGATCTCGAATGACCAAGATAAGATCTTTATCCACCATTGCCTCAGCAATGAATGGGTTTCTCCCATAAAAACTGGCAAGCGTTCCGAATTGTGCCCGCAAAGCAGAATTCACTTTCTCCGAAGCCGTTACCATCTTTCCGCCCTCTTGAAAGATCACAGGCTCTGCAGCTCCCATAATGGAATTCGGTTCTACTCCAATAAAACGGCAAGAATAGGCTAACATCGCCCCAGCCGACACTGCCCAATCGTGAACAAAAGCAACCACCGGAATTTTATGTTCAATGTCCACCTTTTGAAGAAGATTACTAATCTTCAGGGCAGAAAGCACCTCCCCTCCAGGCGTATTGAGATCAAGAACCACAAAGCGAACCCCTTTCTCTACAAAATCCTTAAGGGCAAACCTAACATAGATGTAAGTGGATTGATCAATTGGTCGCTCATTTCCAATATGAAGGTATCCAATGTTATTTTGCCCTGCCTCATCGTACTTAATATATTTTCGAAAGGCTCGATCCAGGTCATCTTGCGGCTCTCTTAAAATGGTTTGACTAACCTGCACTTCTTCCGAAAGAAAGGTTTGTGCAAAGGCTTCATCCGACATGACCGTATGAGAAAGTCCTAACGATTGAATCCCTTTTAAGTTCAAAACCAGAGGGTCAAAGTGCACCTCTCGATCCTTTTCAATTTCTCCTGTGTCTCCTCGATACACCAGCTGATAATGGGGATCGACCATCGCATCAGCAAGCTTTTCTAAAGTGGGAGCAATTCTCCGAGATCGATTAATCAACTGCTTGACTGCAATCGACATTTCTCGCGCCGTCATCTCCCCTTTGCTTCCATAGGGAATATCTCCCCATGCAACCAAAGGCGTCGTAATGAGTTCATCCGCAATAAAGGGAAAAATCGCAGCCGGCCCCACAGCCTTCCCTTGAACATACACCACTACATACTTATTCTCGCGCATTTGAATGTCATAAATCTTCTGCGCCAAAGAAAGAACCTCTCGAATCTCTCCAGAAGACGAGTCGACGTGAAGAATAATCCGTTCTGCATCTCTTCCCTCTTCAAATGTTTCTGTCACAGCGCTGATCAAATCCCCTCCCAAAAACCCCCGCATGTAAAGGTAGGTATCTTTCCCTAAAAGCGGCATGCATAAGAGAAGAAAAAGAAAGAATAACCGTTTAATCATGTTTCCAAAAATTCCAAGATGGCGTCCCGGGTTTTCTCTAGGTGGGTCTTTGTATGGACAGATGCAATAAAACATGCCTCATAAGGAGAAGGAGAAACATAAATCCCCTTGTCCCACATCTGACAAAAAT
>JAGROF010000007.1 GCA_020440405.1 Chlamydiia bacterium | reverse complement strand
GAGAACATTCTGTGTATCCAATCCTCCTCTTACAGCTAAAGTCCCTAGTAAAGGGGTGAAAAGAGCCAAGTAAATGAGAGGCGTTCCCACGCCCATGAATAAAAACACAGGATTTCTTAAACACGCTTGAATACATCTAAATGTCAAAAGCCCTAACTCTCGCAGTTGTCTCATGATGGTTCCTCATTGCGAAGGAGACGTCCCGTTTGCTTCAAAAACACATCATTTAAACTCGGGACAGCCATTTGAATTGTTTCTAATTGAATCTTAGCTTGGTCGAGCAATCGAAAAATTTGAGGAAGCGCTGCCTCTCCCTTATCGACATACAAGCGTAAATTTTGATCATGAGGCGTCACCTCACGAATCATCGATTCCACTTCGAGAAGTTCAATCACTTTAGAATGGTATTCTTTGCGGACACCAATTGTGACGATATCTCCTGAAATCTCCTTCTTAAGCATTGCAGGAGTGCCCGTTGCAACAATTTTTCCATAATCCATAATCGCGAGTCGATCAGAAAGCGCATCAACTTCGTCGAGATAGTGGGAAGTCAAAAAAATCGTGACTCCCTCTTCCTTCAATTGCAAAATTTTAGACCATAAATGACTACGGTTTTGGGGATCCAGCCCATTTGTTGGCTCATCTAAAAAAAGAATTTTTGGCTGATGCATCATCCCTAAAGCAATGTCAAGCCGTCTCTGCTGTCCTCCAGAATAGGTTGAAACAAAACGTTGAATACATTCCTCAAGAGCAAACGTTTCAACTAACCGATTTGCCTGCTTCTTGGCCTCCTGCTTGCTCATTCCATAAAGACAGCCCTGAAGCACCAGGTTTTCCCATCCCGTAGCACTTCGATCTGCCCCTCCCTTCTGACTCACATAACCAATCTGCTCGCGAACCTTTTGTGGCTCCTTCTTGACATCCACACCAGCCACCCTAGCCTCCCCCTTATCAAAAGGAAGGAGCGTTGTTAAAATGCGAAGCGTTGTTGTTTTTCCCGCACCATTTGGTCCTAAAAAGCCAAAAATTTCTCCTGATAAAACTTCAAGATCTACACCTCGGAGCGCCTCAACACCCCCTTTGCTCGTCCGAAAGGACTTCCACACATCTGATAAAACAACAACATTTTTTGGATCCATGGCAAGAGATGATAAACTCTTTCTTGCTATTTTGCAAGAACATCCTTCTCTGGGTCAAACATTTGATTTTAATACGTCGAAGAAGATACAAGAGGAAAAAAAGATAACAAAATGTGAGACTGCTATGAAATTCTCCTGTAAAAAACACCAGAAAATTGCCCTTCTATTCGGAGCCCTCCTGTGGATACAGATGCTTCATGGAGAAGCAGTGGTTGGGGGAATTGAAAATTTAACCGATCCATATGCAGCAACTATCGATTCATCTGGTGTAGCCACAAAAGTAACAGGAGATGCCCCCATTCCAACAGGGCGGATCAATTCTGTAAGAATGAATAGCTTAGGCAATGGAATCCTTGGGGGAATTGAGAATGGCAATGTTGCCTATATAGCCTTACTCAAGCCAACAGGAGTGGCCTCAAGAGTCACAGCAGGGGCCATTCCAACTGTTCCTGGTTCCATACAGTCTGTTGCAATTAATGAATTAGGTGCAGGAGTTGTAGGGGGGCAGCATAATACAACACTTCCTTTCTTAGCCCTTATTTCCCCTTCTGGGGTCGCTTCCTCTTTGTCTGGCCCCGGTCTTCCTGTCGGGAATGGGATCATTAATTTTGTTGGAATCAATGATTCAGGAGCGGGAATTATTGGAGGACAAGATAACGGAACTACAGATCCATATGCTGCCATTTTTACACCCGCTGGAGTTGTAACAACTATCTCCGGAGCAGGAGCTCCAACGGGAACAGGAACCATTCTTTCTGTAGGGATCAACAATTCTGGAGCAGGGATCATTGGAGGTCGGGATAATGCTAACACCGATACCTATGCAGCAGTCGTTTCACCCACAGGAATTGCAACAGAAGTCTTTGGAGCAGGAGCCCCAACAGGACCTGGAGAAATTCTATCTGTTGCAATCAACAATTCCGGTACAGCGCTTATTGGGGGAGAAGATAATAATGCCCCTTATGCCGCTCGTGTTGCCCTATCTGGAGCTGCAACCCCCCTCACAGGGTTTGTAACGGTTGCTCAAGGACAAATCAATGTTGTAGACATTAATAGTGCTGGTGCAGGAATTATTGCGGGAGAGGATAATGACCACAACGATGCTTATGCCGCTCTAGTCTCTCCCTCTGGAGCAGTAACGATTATTACAGGGGAGCTCCCCACAGGGAATACAGAATACTCTTCTGCAGCAATCAGTGAATCAGGAATAGGTATCCTTGGAGCTCTTGAAGAAGGTGCAGGAAATGCTTTTTATGCAGCGCTGGTGTCTCCAGGAGGCGTAGCAACACGCGTTACAGGTGAGGTTGGGATTACCCCCTCCATTGCGTTCTCGGAGGATATTGTTGATCTTCTTAGTTTTGCGGATCCTTCAAGCTTTGGGCCCGGAAATGTTTTTGCTGATACTGTATTAGGACTTTCTACAAACGTCCTAACCAATCATCTCCGTCGTCCTCCAGAAAGAGAACCCAAACCCAAAAAAGATGGAGAAACGGCTGGCCTAACTGCCAGTGTTGGTGATCGCATTTATCAACCTCCAGGGTGTGAAAAAGCTGACTATGCCATTTGGATCGCTCCCTATAGCCTTTTTGCAACCTATGATAAAGGACATTCTTTTCCTAAATTTGACGAATGGAGTGTCGGGGGAATTATTGGTTTTGATTACTTAGGATGGGAAAATGTTGTGCTTGGAGGAGGCGCTGCATATTCTTACCAAGACATTGATTACTCCGGCAATCAAGGGGACGCTAACATCCACCAAGAACTTTTAACGATCTACGCTGCGTGGCATGGAAATCATATCTCAATCCATGGCGCCCTTTGGGGAGGGATCTACCAATTACATAACAAGCGAAAAACAATGGGATCAATTACCTCCACATCTAACGTTGATGGGGGAATCTTTTCTCCACACCTCGAAATTGGAACTCCCTTCAAGATTAATCACACCGTTCTTACCATTGAACCCTACGTAATGTTCGACTGGGTGAATAACTGGCAAGGCTCTGTTAAAGAAAGTGGAAGCGCTGGATTAAACCTACGTATCGATAGCCATTACGTTTCTTTGTTGCGCTCAGAAATCGGCCTGAACCTAACCCAACACCTTCAGTATCAAAGTGGAGACCTAACCTTTGATGAAAGCGTCAGTTATGTGAATCGAGCTCCTTTCAATGCCGATAAAGAACAAGCCTTTTTCGTAGGATCTGCCTCTACGCTTAGCGTACAACTTTTCAGCGACCGTGTCGAAAACCTAGGGGCCCTTCGCCTCAGCATGCGGTATACCCCCTGCAGCTTAAAATACCCCTACGTCTCCCTATCTTACATAGGAGAGTTCGGCACCAACCTCATTCTCAATACAGTCGCCCTAGAGGTCGGAATGCGCTTCTAGCCATTCTTTTCCTTGAGGTTTTCTTCGCACGCGTCAGATAATGGCTGAAAGAGCAATGACGAATCGGTGGATAACAGAGACCTATAAAGCAAACGGCATTCACTTACACTACCTCCGCACTGGCGGGGACAAACCCCCTGTAGTTTTGTTGCATGGACTCATGTTAAGCGGGGCTTGTTGGACCCCTTTGGCACGGGAGCTGAAAGAAAACTACGATGTGATCATGCCAGATACCCGAGGCCACGGAAACTCAAGCGCCCCAAATCATGGCTATCGCTACGATACCCTCGCTTCCGACGTCTTGGGCTTGATCGAAGCTCTAAAGCTTTCTAACCCGATACTCCTGGGACATTCTATGGGAGGCATGACAGCAGCCATGGTTGCTAGCCAGAATTCCCAATCACTAAAAGGGCTTATTCTAGCCGACCCAACCTTTTTGACGCCGCAGCAGCAGCAGGAAGTTTATGAAAGTGATATCGCAGCTCAGCATCACCACATTCTTAAGGGATCAAGAGACTCTTACTTAGCTGAAGTCCAAGCTCGACATGGAGGCCGCCGCTTGCCTGAATTTATTGAACTATTCGCACATGCACGCTTTCAGACCAGCATGCATGCCTTTGAAATTTTGACCCCTCCAAATCCCGAATATACACAGCTTATCAAGAGCCTAAGCATTCCTAGCTTACTCATTATCGGTGATACGGGCGCCGTCATCTCTCCTAAAGTTGCCGCAGAACTTGCCAACCTCAATCAATGCTTAGAAGTTACACAGATCACAGACGCTGGTCATGGAATTCCCTACGACCAACCTTATCGGTTTTCATCCGCCGTAAAATCTTTTTTAAATCGTTTATGAGAGAGGGGAACAGCCTTGCTAAATCCATTCAGGGTTTTCAACTGTTTTATCGGACGCTGTAGTGCCCGTATTCACCACATTTTTTGGCTCAAATAGCAACACATGAGCCTTGTCAGGAGCATAAGGCAAATGGTCCGTGCCTTGCGGAACAATGAAAAACTCCCCCTCATTTAGAATAATCTCTGTTTCCCTTAGCTTTATGTGCAAAACGCCTCTCACTACTAAAAAAAACTCGTCCTCGTTGTCATGACGATGCCAGACAAATTCGCCTTTTGCTTTGAAAAGTTTCACATAAGAACCATTGACTTCAGCAAGAATTTTGGGAGTCCAATACTCATCAAAAAGTTGGAATTTTTTTTGATATTTACTTTATCTTGCATAGGCTGAAATTCCTCGTAGGCTACTATTACCATTCTTGCGAAGGGGGCCGCCCAGTCCAGACTTAAATTTCTAGGCTTTTTCCTTAGTGGATGCCAGATAGGAGCTGGGGGAGCGCAACGCAAGGTTCAGGAACCTTGTCAAGCAACGACAGCTTCTAGATGGCGTTCAATAAGGAAAAAAAATCCAAAGAAATTAAGTGTGCTCGGGGCGGGACTCGAACCCGCACGGACCAAGGTCCAAGGGATTTTAAGTCCCTTGTGTCTACCAATTCCACCACCCGAGCATGATGCCACGATGGATTCATGGCATTGTACTCTTTAGGGGCTTTAGAATCAAGACTCGTTGTCTTCAGGAACGTGCGCTTTCTCGGTGATATCGACGACTTTTTCCTCGGCTTGTTTAGCAAGCTCTTTTTCTGCAGCCTTTTCACCTTCCTCAATATCTTCAGGAACAAGAGCTCCTTGTTCAATGAGGTGGGTTTTATACCGATCAATATGCTCAGAGATCAGGCTTGTAGGAGGAGGAAGGAGGGTGCGTCTTGGTGGAGGAGGCGTTTCCACTTCCCCCTCTTTGGAAGTCTCTTCTCCTCCGGTGGAAGCTTCTCTCTCTCCTTTAGAGGAGCGACGCTTACGTGTCCGCTTCTTTTCTCGCTTTTTGGGTTCTTCTTTAGGCGCCTCTTCTTGCTTTGCATCAGGCTTTTTGCCCCCTCCAATTTTAATCGCTTTATCGATTTGAGGTTTTTTCAAGACCGTGCGAGTTTCTCTTGACTCAACAACTTCATACTCGGTCATAGGAAGAAGAAAGGCTCTAGGCTTTTCAAGAGAGCGAAAAAAGTAGCAATTTCCAAAGGACACTACTTCTACAGCTCCCACAGAAAACTCTTCATCTGAATTTCCGCTGCTAGCGCGGATCACTAATTTATATCCCTCTTTTGGGGTAATGACTGTTTCTACTATAGGTTCTCGTGTAAAATCCACTAATCTGTTCCATGTTATAAGGTTATCTATTCTTTAGTCTCTATGTAGCGGATCAAGTCGAGCAAACGGCAGGAGTATCCAATTTCATTGTCATACCAGGAGATCAGTTTGAAAAAGTTATCATTGAGCGCAATCCCAGCATGTGCATCGAAGTAAGACGAATGTGTATCTCCTATGAAATCGGAGGAAACAACGTCTTCTTCTGTGTAACCTAATATTCCTTTTAAATTTGAATTTGCTTCCGACTTCATCTTCTCGCATAGTGTACCATAATCGGTCGATTTCGTCAGCTTTACTGTTAAATCGACGACAGAGACGTCGGCAACAGGAACGCGAAATGCCATTCCTGTGAGTTTTCCCTTGACCTCAGGAATGCAAAGGGCAACAGCCTTTGCCGCTCCTGTTGAAGCAGGGATAATAT
>JAGROF010000180.1 GCA_020440405.1 Chlamydiia bacterium | reverse complement strand
ATAGGTTTTTTTAGCGAAAGGGTATTGAAGCGATTTTAAGATGAAAATTTTTAAGGTGTGAAGATAGTCGCGGAAAATTTCTTTTTTTATAGACGTCAGATTCTCTTTCGGACAGTTTTTTTTGATCCATAGGAGGCGGTTCCGCCACCAGAAATAAGTTGTGTGAGGTTTTCCTCCGGTAAAAGAGGCAGATTTCTTATGAAATAAAATGGCTTCAGGGCACACCTGGGGAGAAAATCCTTGTTGCTTTGCTCGGAAACACCAGTCACATTCTTCCCAAAAAAGAAAGAAGCGAGGATCAAAAAGTCCGACCGCTTTAAAGACATGTGCATGCACAAAAAGTGCCACTCCACAGACGTAATCCATGGTAATGGGCTTTGCCCACTCTTTTGAAGGGGCGTTTGCCCCAACGAGTTCAAAGCGCCCTGTCTTTCCATTCCAATTGCCTCCCAAGTGGTCAATTTTAAAAGGATCTTCCATCAGAAGCGCTTTTCCGCCTTGAATTGGAGCGTTTCGACTTAAGAATTTTTCGAGGATGTCTTTTGTAACAATTGTGTCATTATTAAGGATAAAAATGGCATCGGCCTTGTGTTTGAGAGCATAGCGAATCCCGACGTTATTTCCCTCGGCATACCCCAGGTTTTTTCCCGTTTCAATGAGGTGCACATGGGGAAACTTTTTTGAAAATGCTTGGGGTGATCCATCAATAGATCCATTGTCTACAACGACCACTTGATGAGGGGTGGAGACTTCTTTTAGGCTGGCAAGACAAGCCAAAGTATCATCTTTCCCATTCCAATTTAGAATCACAACGTAGATATTCATGCTTCGATCTTACATGATTAGGTAATATCATTCTAGATAGTGGAGTGGATTGGAGTCGATGGATTTGGTGTTTTCGGATTTCCACAACGCCATTGATAAATCTTATATGCGGAATAGCTTACTCCAGATGCGAGGATTAAAAGAATGCATAGGCCGGCTAGAGCATCCAATAGGCTAGGGTCGCTTTCATGAAAGTTATTTTTTGCCCATTCATAATCTTAATCACTTGCCCATAGATGCTCTGCAGGAATTGCGTCATGAGCTGCGTCACGATCGGGGTGTAAGAAGAAGTATTTGGAAATAATCTCTACTTCTTTTTCTGTTAGGGATGGAGTGACAGTTTCTGCGGCTTCTTGTCCCGATTGAATAATCTGGTAAAGGGTCTTTGGTTTAAATTTTCTGTCAGGGTCTACGGTTACCCCATGTTTTTGAGGCTTAAAGAAATATAAGACGCAGATGTCTTTTGAATAAAGACGGACAGTTAGCGCTTTTGATAATCCAGAACCATCCTTAAAATCTGCAATAGACAGCCTCACTTTTAGATTGTAGATCACGTCGTTGAGTTTTAGGTTAACGCCGCTGAATAGTTTCTCAAAACCAATTCTGTTGAAATGCCCAGCTCTTTCTTCGCTTAAAAATTCACTGAAATGAATTGTTTTTCCTACTGGAATCATCAATAATTTTACCTTGAAATCAGAATAAATATCTACGGGAAATTTAATCCGGAACTGGAGGTAAAATTTTAATGACCAAAGTAGGGGTGAGTTTAAAGGTCTGGACAGCTTCTTTGAGAAAGGGGCGCAGAAGAGGGGTATCCTCAATCAGGTGATCGATGATGCCGTCCTCTAAGGCCTTGTAGAGCCCATCGTCATCCAGATTGATAAAAGCTTTACCGGAAAAGGTTGCTTTGACCGGGTGATGCTCCCGTTTGGCCTGACGGATGAGGGAGAGCTCCTCGAGGGTTTGCAAGTGGGTGAAGGTTTTCTCCTGCTTGGTTTTGCGGACTTCGGAGAGCCTTTCTTCAAGAGCGCGTAGGGAAGATAGCCTCATAGGCTTCCTGGGGTGAAATTTGTTCCATGCAGAAAGGAGAGCGGCATTTTTTGCGGATACAGGGGGTGCATGTGCGCGGTTTTTGGAGGACGGTTCCATGGGAAATTTTGTAGGGGCCGCAGAGACGGGGATCAGTCGGGGAAAAGAGGGCTAGAGTTGGGGTTCCCATAGCAAAGGCAAGGTGCATGGGTCCCGTGTCATTCGTGATGAAAAGAGAAAGCTTTTCAATGAGCGCTGCTGTGACACGGACGGGGAGTTTTCCCGCAACGGAGTGGGCATGCGGAATCGCTTGTGCAATTTGCTCTGCAAGGGGCGCTTCAGAGCGGTCCCCAGTGATGAGAAGCGTTGCTCCCTTTTCTTGAGCAAGTTTTCGTCCCAGTTCTACGAAATGCTTGGGGTCCCATTGCTTGAACTTGTCTTTGGCGCCGGGGTGCATGCCGATCACAAGAGGGGCATCGGGAAGATGGGAAAGAGCTGTGTGATTTTCATCTTCAGTAAGGAAAAGCTCCATTTCGGGGGAAGCCTCTGGGCAGCCAGCAATTTCAAGGCGGCGCTGGATTTCATGGGTTTTTGTTTGCGGCAGAGGGTCCGTAAGGAGGTGATCGAGTCCTTTGTTGATGCCAGTGGTTCCTACAATTTTTGCGGGGCCCGCAAGGGTGACTAACGGAAGGACTGGGCGTTGGGAAAGATGGAAAATGAGGGCTGTATCAAAGGCTTTTTTGCGCAGTGTCTTCAAAAGCTTGCAGGAAGACATCAAGGCGGGATCTTTTAAAGTGAAAATCTCATTTAGGTGGGGGTTGTTCTGGAAGACTTGTGCACCGATGGGACTGGTCAGTAGGGAAAGGGTGGCTTGAGGGTATTTCATGCGTAGTGCACGAATGGCAGGAGTTCCCCAAAGGGAGTCTCCTAGGCCCGTCGTAGAGACAATAAGGATACGAGGTTCCCCTTTCCTTTCGAATTTTTTTGAAGGGGCCAAAGTGAGAAGTCCACGAATCAGCTTGTTTTTCATACATAGAATTATATCGGATCATCGGATAAAATAAAAATTATGAGACTCACGTTTAAAGTTGCGGGGCTTGACTGCGCGGAAGAAATTGCGATTCTTAAGAAAGCTTTAGCGAAGCGAAAAGGGATTGTCGACTTAGAATTTGATGTGTTGAATGCCAAGATGGTGGTGACGTGTGAGAACGTCACGTCTGATCAAATCATTCAATGGGTGAAAGAAGGAGGGATGAAGGCAGTTCCTTGGAAGGATAAGGGGCAGCTGGAAGAGGGAACATTTTGGAGTCGCTATGGGAGATTGCTGACCACGATGATAAGTGGGGGATTTCTCGTCATTGCGGTTTTTTTTCACCTCCATCAAAACCCCATTTCTCACCGTTTTTATTTCCTAGCCATGGCTTTTGGGGCGTACTTTGTTCTACCTAAAGCATGGCATGCTCTTAAACGATTGCAACCAGATATGAATCTTTTAATGATTATTGCGATTGCTGGAGCGATTGCGATTCATGAGTGGTTTGAGGGAGCAACAGTGGCTTTTTTGTTTTCGGTGGCGCTTCTTTTAGAGCACTGGAGCGTGGGAAAAGCGCGGAAGGCTGTTGCGGCATTGATGGATTTGTCCCCGACTATTGCACATGTGATTGATCGAGGAGATCTTAGAGTGGAAGAAGTGCAGGTTGGGGAGCGTTTGTTGATTCGCCCTGGAGAAAAGATTCCTTTGGATGGTGTGGTTGAAAAAGGGAGCACATCGATTGACCAATCCCCCATTACTGGAGAATCAATGCCGGTTCAAAAGAAAGAGGGAGATGATGTATTTGCGGGGACATTGAATGGAGAGGGAGCCTTTGAGTGTCGTGTGACAAAAGGAGCGAATGATACAACTCTTGCACGTATTATCCATCTCGTTGAAGAAGCGCAGTCAAGGCGGGCGGGCGCGCAGCAGTGGGTAGAAAAATTCGCAAAGATCTATACACCGATCATGATCTGTATTGCCCTCCTTGTTGCGATCATCCCCCCACTTCTTGTGGATTCTTTGTGGAACGTATGGCTCTATCGTGCCCTTGTGATCTTAGTCATTGCATGTCCTTGCGCCCTTGTGATTTCTACGCCAGTTTCCATTGTTTCGGGAATGACAAAAGCTGCGCGGCAGGGTGTTTTGATTAAGGGGGGAATGTTTTTAGAAATGCCCTATCGTCTCAAGGCACTTGCCCTTGATAAAACAGGGACTCTGACGTATGGGCACCCTGAAGTTCAAGAAGTGATCCCCCTTTCCGGGCATACAGAAGAAGAGCTTTTAATGCGTGCTGCGGCTTTGGAAGCTCCGAGCGAGCACCCGATTGCAAGAGCTATTTTAAATTATGCTAAGAAAAAAGGGGTCACCATCAAGCGCGCCGAGAATTTTCAGGTGACCCAAGGAAAAGGAGCGGAGGGGACTTTTGAAGGAGACCGGTATTGGATCGGCAGTCACCGGTTTATGCATGAGATGAAACAGGAAACACCAGAGATTCATGAAAAGGCGCTTAAGCTAGAAGATGCAGGGCATTCGATTATTGCGATTGGAAATTCCCATCATGTTTGTGGGCTCATTAGTGTTGCAGACCAGCCACGCGCCGATGCCCACCGTGTGATTCAGGAGATTAAAGATGAGGGAGTGGAGCAAGTCGTGATGTTGACAGGAGATAACAAACCTGCAGCGCAAGCGATTGCACGGCTCACGGGTGTGGATGAAGCCTATGCGGAACTGCTTCCAGCGGATAAAGTCGCAGCTATCGAACGCTTGAAGGAGAAATGGGGAACCATTGCAATGGTGGGAGACGGCATTAATGATGCTCCTGCAATGGCAACAGCAAGTTTTGGAATTGCAATGGGAGCAATGGGGACGGATGCTGCGATTGAAACTTCAGACATTGTGTTAATGTCAGACGAACTTTCTCGTGTGCCGTGGTTGATCCGTCACTCAAAACGTACGGTGAGGATCATTCAACAGAACATCGCATTTTCCTTAGCGATCAAAGCTATTTTCCTCACCCTTGCTATCCTGGGCTTGGCGTCTCTCTGGATGGCCATTGCTGCAGATACAGGAGCTGCCCTCATTGTTGTTTTCAATGGGCTCCGCTTATTGAAATAATCCTGTCCGGTTACGTTTTCCCCAAAACTTTGTTTCGCTTTTGCATTTTGAAGGAGAGCTCTGAGTGGGAGACAATGTTTTGTGTTCGGTTTTTGGAGAGGTATTCTGAAGAGGAGTTGGGGGTGTGCTTTCCTGTGCAAGCGGCTCTTCCTCTGTCACCTCATCGAAATCATCGATTGGTTCTTCAAAGTTGAAACATTCGATTTGTTCTTCTTCTTGCTGCTTTAAAAAGTCTT
The DNA here is from genome assembly GCA_020440405.1 of Chlamydiia bacterium. Lineage (GTDB taxonomy): Bacteria > Chlamydiota > Chlamydiia > Chlamydiales > Simkaniaceae > Neptunichlamydia. The sequence continues at coordinate 11,231 of JAGROF010000180.1, read as the reverse complement.
GGAAATAAATTCCTGAGTCATCGGAATAGAGCGTTGATGTTTGGATTTTTTCTTCTCCATTTCCTACCTCAATTCTGTGCTGATTGAGATGGATAAGATGGGGGTCGATATACGTTTTTTCGCAAGGTGTATAGAGGGCATTCGCATGAGAAAACCCTCCAAGACTTAATCCTATGATTAGGGTTAAACAACATCTATTCATTAGGTTACCTCCAGATTTATGCAATTATATACATCGTATCTAACCAAAGAATTAAAAAAAATAGTTTGTTGAACAAATGGTGTCTTTCCCCTAAGATGAAGGGATGATGTTAAAGCGTGTGTTACTCTTTCTCTCCCTTGCTTTTCTCTTGGCCTCATGTGGTTCAGGGGGAAAAACCTATCGTGTGGGTATGGACCCGAGCTGGTATCCAATCAAATTGCAAGGAAAAGAGGCAAATGTTTATGCCTTTGCAAACGAGCTGCTTGTTGCCATTGGACAAGAAGAGGGAGTACACTTTGAACGAGTCAATATGGCGTGGGATAATCTCATTTTTGGGCTCAAGGAAGGGCGTTATGAAGGGATGCTTTCCTCGATGACACCCCGCGTTTTTCTAGAAAGAACCTATACCTTTTCCGATCCATTTCTCGATACCGGGCCGGTTCTTGTCGTTGCCAGTGGACAGAAGATTAGTTCACTCGGTCAAATGAAAGGCAAAGAGGTGGCTGTCGACTCTCTTGCTAGCGAAGCAGTTCTCCTTGAAAAATTCCCTGGGGTTATTGTGCAATACTATACCTCAATTCCAGAAGGATTCAATGATGTGATTGCAGGGCAATACGATGGGGTCTTAGTCAACTATCTCCAAGCCACGAGCTATATCCGTGACCTCTACTTTGGGAAGGTCAAAATTGCCACCCCTCCTCTGGATGATGCAGGGCTTCGCCTCCTGACTCTCAATGGAGACAATACCGAACTTGTCGATATTTTCAATAGCGGACTTGAAAAGCTCCGCCATAAGGGTAAGCTTGAAAAATTGCTCAAGAAGTGGGATCTTGATTAACAACGCGGCAGCGGTCATGCTCACTATATTCTTTGCGGACGTCTTCGAGTTCTGAAGGGTCAGGGGGACAAGGTTTAAGATCCCAGATTTTTGTGGCATAGTTTTTGATGGACACATCAGCTGAAAAAGATCCCATGCCTGCCATGTTATGGAGAGCGAATTCTGCCCAACGGCTGGGGTTTTGATAGAGCTCTTCGACTTTTTTCTGTGTTTCGTAATAGGGAAGAAGATCTTTCAACACAAAGAAATGATCGGGTTTAGCCCCTTCCATGAGGGTGCGGTAAAGGGTCATAAGCGCTTCTTGTTCGGCGTCGGTTTCTACAAGAGAGCCATCTTTAAGAGAGGTAATGACACGCTGGAGGGGGGGCTGATTGGCGCAGATCTCTAGAGGGTTGTAGTCATGAGTGCGCCACATTTCGAGGTTTTCCCCAGAGCTAGCTCCAAACATAAAGGGCCACCATTCATCTGTCACCTTTTCACGCATTTCAACATTGGCGCCATCGTCTGTTGCAATGGTGAGGGCGCCATTAATGGAAAACTTCATATTTCCTGTTCCAGATGCTTCCATTCCTGCTGTTGAAATCTGCTCTGAAAGATCGGTGCCAGGAATGATCACTTCAGCCTTTGATACATTATAATTTTCGATAAAGACGATTTTTAATCGTTTCCCAACCTCAGGATCTCGGTTGATTTTTCTTGCAAGGCAATAAATCAAGCGGATAATACTCTTAGCTACGTGATATCCTGGAGCAGCTTTTCCTCCAAAAATGGCGAAGCGCTGAATCCGATGTGACTGAGGATTGTCTTTTATTTCATAGTAGAGCATAAGAAGGTGGAGCGCCTTCATCAGTTGTCGTTTATATTCATGAATACGTTTGATTTGGACATCGAAAAGGGCTTCTGGGCCTAAGAAGTTTTCCTGTGCAAAGCTCTTTCCCGATCCATGGCGGAACTCCATATCCTCTTCAATCATTTGAAGGAGACGCTCTTTATTTTTCTTCTTAATCGCCAGAAATTCTTCTTGAGACTTAGGATCACTTGCATAGTCGGCAATTTTTGCGATCTCTTCGAAGTTTGTGATCCAACCATTTCCAATCCGTTTTTCTAAAAAGGCGACAAGAAGGGGATTGCAGTGCAAAAGCCACCGTCTTTGAGTGACGCCATTGGTCACATTGATGAACTTATCAGGATACATCTCATAAAAGTCTTTAAAGAGAGAGCTCTTAAGGATCTCCGTATGCAGGGCGGCCACTCCATTCACTTTGTGAGAGCCATAAATGGCAAGGTTTGCCATTTTCACTTGCCCTCCTTCGATAATTGACATCCGACGCACACGCTCTTCCTCATTGGGGAAGGTGCGCCTGACTGCATTGCAAAACTCCTGGTTGAGGCGCTGCAAAATGGCAAAGTGGCGGGGGAGGAGTTCATGCAGTCTTTGGGCATTCCATTCCTCCAAGGCTTCTCGAAGAACAGTGTGGTTGGTATAAGCACAACAGGTCTGCACAATTTCCCAAGCTTTTGCCCAAGGGACATCATTTTCTTTTGTGAGAAGGTGGATAAGCTCTGGAATGATCAAGGCAGGATGGGTATCGTTAATTTGGATGCGTACTGCATCGGGAAAGGCATCCGAGTTCGAATAAACCGATTTGTATTGATTCACGATATCTTGCAAAGAAGCAGAAACAAGCAAGAACTCTTGCTTCAGGCGGATCCGTTTCCCAGCATCATGGTTATCATTCGGGTAGAGAACATCAGTGAGGCTGGTGTTTTCGCTTGCTTGCCCGATTTCTCCTGCGTTGTACCTCTGGAGTTGAAAGTTTCGTGGAGATTCTTTGGTTGACCACAGACGGAGGGTTAATACAGAAAAGTTTGGATCAGGGCGGTACCCGATAATGGGGAGGTCATAGGGAAGAGCACGAACCTCTTCATAATCGATCAAGTCGAACACCTGGTCACCGTGACTATTTTCGCGGGGGACAGGTTTTCCTGCAAAACGGACAGGAACGGCATGGGTATCTCGCCTAAATTCCCAAGGGTTGGGGGTTAAAAGCCAACAATCAGGGCGTTCAATTTGCACCCCACAAATGAGCTCCTGGTCAAAGATTCCGTATTGATAACGCATGCCATATCCCATCGCTGGGTATTGCAGAGTCGCTAAAGAATCCATAAAGCAAGAAGCAAGACGTCCTAGCCCTCCATTCCCAATCCCCACGTCATGCTCCATACTTTCTACGGAGGAAAAGTCACGGTTTAGACGTTTTAAGATCCGTTTGACAAAATCAAGTGCGCTAATGTTCGTGATATTATTTCCCAGCAGGCGGCCTGGCATATATTCCATAGATAAATAGTAGAGCTTGCGGAGACCCTTTTTCTTTAAGGTGTGTTCCGTGGCTGTCCAATTGATCATGATCTCTTCACGCAAAGAGGTGCAAAACGCCCGATAAAATTCATCATCATTGGCTTCATCAGCCGTGCGTCCCATGGTGGTAATGAGATAATGGCGCACTTTTTGCGCAACAGTTTCTGCTTGCAGCTCTAATGGGTCCATAATCTAACTTTTAATACGAAAAGATAGCGCGAATCAAATAAAAAATCAGAATACAGACAATTGCGCTCGAAGGAATCGTGATAATCCATGAAAGAACAATATCTCGAAGGACGCGGAGATTGAGGGCTGAGATTCCACGTGCCAAGCCCACTCCTAATACAGCGCCAACAATACAGTGGGTGGTGGAGATCGGAAGGCCAAATTTTGAAGCGATCAAAATCGTGACAGCCGCTCCAAACTCTGCGCTAAATCCTCGCGTCGGAGTCAGTTCTGTAATCTTACGCCCAATAGTTTCCATGACACGCCATCCCCATGTAGCGAGCCCGACAACAATGCCAATCCCTCCCATCGCAAGCAGCCAAGCAGGAACATGAGAGGTCATTGTAACGCCCCCCTTTCGAATGATCTCTAGAGCTGCTGCAACAGGACCAATGGCATTCGCCACATCGTTAGCACCATGAGCAAAGGCCACATAAGCAGCGCTCATGATCTGGAGAGACGCAAACATCTTTTCCACGATCTTATAGTCAGAGCTTGCCGTATAAAGGTTAGAGTGTTCTCGCACTTCTTCTGCATAATCCTCAACATCGCGGAGAATCCGAGAAATCTCCTCCCGTCTTTCTCCCTTACTAGAGAGTTTCACCCGCTTTAAGTGGCGGACAGCTTTATTTAAGCTAAACACTTGTTGCGAGGTATTTGCAGAAACCATTTGTTTTTGAGGAAAAGAGAGTTTTTTAAGAACCAGAAAGCTAATAAAAGCACCGATCCCCCCGATAACACACCCAATCAGTAATGTTTCAAGACCACTAAGTTGAATATGGAAAGATCCTAGCCCATTCATTAAGACACTCATTGTAAAGACAACGAGGACAATGAACACTAAAATGGGAATCAGTTTACGGGTGGCAGCAATCGGGTTCATTGCAAACAAGACCTTCCGTTGCAATGTGCTAAAGATCATATAGGCAAAGAGACCGCTCAACGCCGGAGAAATGACCCAACTCATGGCAATCCGCCCGACTTCTCCCCAATGCACCGCATGGACCCCTCCGACAACGGCTCCAAATCCCAGGAGAGCTCCAATGATTGCGTGGGTTGTCGAAACAGGCCATCCAAAATACGAGGCGACTTGAAGCCAGAGGGCTGTAGAGACCAATGCCGATAACATTCCATAGAGGAGAATTTGGGGCTGGTGTGCAAAGATTTCGGGATTGACAATGCCTTGCTGCATCGTTTTGGACACGTTGCCACCCAAGAAAAAAGCTCCGCAAAACTCTAGGATTCCTGCAATGATCACCGCTTTAAACAGAGTTAGAGCTCCTGATCCCACCGAAGTTCCCATTGCATTGGAAACATCGTTGGCCCCAATGTTCCAAGCCATGTAGAAACCTGCAAGAAGGACTAGAACTGTCAGGATTGTATCGATAGGCATAATGTTACTTGAGCTCTAAGATCATCCGGATCCGGTTAGCTAGTTTTTCTGAAATGTGTGAAATTTTATTGATTTCTTCGACAAGGTGGGTATAGAGGTAAAATACAGGAGTTTTGACCGAATCAGACGTTTTGAAGAACTCCTTTAAAAGGGTGTGTTTCATTTTATCGGCTTCATATTCTAGTCGTGACGTTTTTTCGACAATGGTCTTGACCTTTTCAGCTTCAATCCCTCCAAAAGAAGACTCTAAAAGTTCATGGAGTTCTTTAATAATATTTCGGGCATACCAAAATGCTTCCATATTTTTTTGAAATAGGAGATCAAGATTGTCACAGAGATCTCCCAACTCTTTTGTGGGATACAAAAGCAAGAGCTCTCCAATATCTTCTGCCTTATCCGAAATGCTATCTTGTATGGATAAGATTTCTAAGAACTGTCCCCGGTCGATAGGAAGAAATAGGCTTTTGGGCAGGTGGTTGCGGATATCATTCTTTGTTAAATCCGCCTCGTGCTCTAAATTGCAGAGTTCTTGAACAAGATTTTCAAGATCATCCGGGCTTCTATTTTTGAGATTGGTAAAAATCTCTGTCAGTTTTTTCATACAACTGCTCACCTTCTTCATATGGGATTGAAGAGGATGAAAAGGAGATTTTCCAAAGAGACGAGCAATAGTTGTGAGCATGAATCTCTCATTATTTTTTTGCTAGACCAAACCATATCAAAAAAATGCATTTAGTGGTACCCTATTTGCATGAGAGTTTTGCAAATTGTAGCAGATGGAAACCCAGGAGGAGGAACCACCTTCGTCCTGGAGATGGTATCTTCTTTAGAAGATCCGATCCTCATCACTCAAAAAGAGTCTTATGCCTTAGAAGCAGCAGGAGACATTCCAAAGTATGGGATCGATTTCTTTACCTCCCGTTTGGATTTGCGCATTTCTCTTCAGCTCAAAAAGGTGATCGATAAAGTGCAGCCCGATCTTATCCATGTCCATGGAGGACGTGCCGCCTTTTTTTTGAGCTTTGTTCCCATAAGATGCCCGATCCTTTTTACCGTTCATGGCCTCCATGGAATCCATGGCAAGGTTCCTCTCAGTCGGTGGGGATACCGGAGAGCTATCAAACGGTTTCAAGGGGTCGTATTTGTCTCTCACCGAGAAGAGGAGCTTGCTCTAAAACATGATCTGATCCGAGGCGCAAACCACTGCGTCATTCCCAATGGAATCGATCCTCAAAAACTTCCAAAAAGGCGCCAGGTGCGCGAAAAGCTTCTCGCTTTTGTCGGGCGGGTCTGCGCCGAAAAAGATCCGCTGTTTCTTCTCAAAGTGATGGAGATTTTAGGTCCTAAAGGATACCATCTCAAAGTCATTGGAGGGGGAGAACTCGAAGAAGAAATGAAACAAAGCCCCCATGTCACTGTGACAGGACGGCTATCTCGCCTGGAAGCAATGCATCACTTTGCTGAAGTCGAGCGCGTTTTGATTCCTTCGGTTTGGGAAGCGTGTGCCCTCCTCCCTCTTGAAGCAATGGCTCTAGGCATTCCCATCATCGCATCACACATTCCTGCCTTTGAAGAAGTCTTAGCTTCGGGCCCCTACGCTACCCTGATTGCTCAAAAGGATCCCCAAAAGTGGGCGGAAGCTGTTTTGGCAGAGGAAGATTATACCCAAGCTGCGAAACAGTATTTTGAAGAAAACTACCGTTGGGAACGGTGCTTAAACACCTATAGGGCTCTTTATGAGAAAATGAGCTCTCGCTCTTCTGCGGAGAGTTCCCGCCACTCTCCTTCTTGAAGGGGGCCTAGGTGAAGGCCTCCGATGCGGATGCGGGACAGGGAGACCAAGGTCAGGCCAGCATTCTGAACCATGAGGCGGACTTCTCGCTTCTTGCCCTCCTTCACCACCACTTTAAGGGTGCCGCGACGCACCTTTGTCACCTTTGCGGGGCGGATCCACTTTCCTTCGATGAGCGTCCCCTTGGATAAGGTGGTAAGGTGCTCATGGGTAATTTCTTGGGCAGTTTTGACCAAATATTCTTTACGGATATTTTGAGAGGGATGGATCACTTTTTGAGCAAAGTAGCCATCGTTGGTCACGAGGAGGAGTCCTGTGGTGTCTCGGTCTAGGCGTCCAATCGTGAAGAGGCGCTGCCCTTTTCCAGCAAAGAGATCGATCACAAGTTTTTTAGATCCGATCCGTTTGTTTGAGCAGATGAAGCCGCGTGGTTTATTTAAGAGGTAATAGACTTTTTCATCTTTGAATTCGACCCGCTTATCTTCAACAAAGATTTTATCCTTTGCGGGGTCGACAAAAGTTTGAGGGATGGTTACGATCTCCCCATTCACCCGCACCTTTCCTTCAAAAATGAGATATTCGGCTGCACGGCGGGAAGCAATCCCTGCACTAGCTAAAATTTTACTTAATCGATTTGGCTCCATGGGAGCAGTATAAAATATGTGTCGGAATAAGGCAATCTATTCTATGATAAGACGTATGGAAAAAGGTGCAAAACTTATCCTTCTCAGGCATGGAAAGTCGGAGTGGAATCAAAAAAATCGTTTTACAGGCTGGGTCGATGTTCCCTTGAGCAAAGCAGGGGTTGTAGAAGCCCAAAAAGCCGGGCAGCGCATCGCCGCGATTGATTTTGATGTGATCTTCATTTCCAGCTTAATGCGAGCTCAGATGACAGCCATGATTGCCATGAGTGAGCACGAAAGTGGAAAAACCCCTGTAATCTTACACCCAGGGCAGGGAAAGCTAGGAGAATGGGGAAAAATCTACGATGCCAAAGCACGAGCAAACACCATTCCCGTTTATGTTTCTTGGGAAATCAATGAACGGATGTATGGAGAGCTTCAAGGGTTAGATAAAGATGAGACACGCGCAAAGTTTGGAGCAGATCAGGTCAAGATTTGGCGGCGGAGCTTCGATACCCCTCCTCCCCAAGGAGAAAGCTTAGAGATGACGGCAAAACGTTCGATTCCCTATTTCAAAGAAAAGATTATGCCCTATCTTAAAGCAGGGAAAAATGTTCTCATTTCAGCCCATGGAAACTCCCTCCGCTCAATCGTCATGTTTCTTGATAAATTGTCGAACGAAGAAGTGTTAGAACTAGAGATTCCTACAGGGGAGCCCCTTTGCTACCATTTTGAAGGGGACAACTGGGAAAAACGCGAGCTCAATTGATGGAACCCATTTATCTTGATAATGGGACAACGACGCGTCCCTCTTCCTACCTCTTTAGCCAAATGCAACCCTTTTTAAAGCGGCACTGGCAGGCTCCCATAGCTCCCTATCTTAAAGGGAAAGAGCCTTTTGTCTCGATCGAGCGCGCTCTCGGAGATCTCCGTGCGTTTGTTGGAGCCCATCCTCATGATCCCTTTCAATTCACAGCTTCAGGAAGCGCTGCAATTGCTGCCGTTTACCAAAGCGCTTATATCGATCACATCGCGCAAAGTGGAAAAAACCACCTCTTAACCACAGCAGCCGAAGAAGCCCCCATTCATCTTTTAGGCAAACACTATGAAAAACTAGGACTTGTTCAGAAAACCATTCCATTGAATGCTAATGGACAAGTCACACGAGAAGCCTTAGAAGCTGCTCTTTCCCCAAAAACAGGACTCGTTTCTCTCTCTTGGGCTAACGGATTGACAGGAGTGATGCAACCCATTTGGGAACTCGCTGAGCTTTGCCGCGAAAAAGGAGTTCTCTTTCATGTCGATGCCTCTCAAGTGCTCGGAAAGCTTTACTTTAAATTTGAGGAGCTTCCTTTAGACTACCTCACCTTTGAAGGGACCCTTATCCATGGGCCTAAAGGATCTGGAGGAGTATTTGCCTCGCGCCGCATTGATTTTACTCCCAGTGTTCCTGAGGGAATGGAAGGGGCTGAGCTCAACACCCCAGCACTCATTGGGCTGGGCATTGCGATTCAAGAGATGAGTGAAGCCTTCGACCACTTGTCTTTAGAGACCCCCCGTCTGCGTGATAAGCTAGAAGAAGGAATCCGCCTAGCCATCCCTGATGTCAAAGTGCTTTACAACGAAGCGGAGCGGCTGCCCCATGTGTCTGCAATGAGCTTTCCTGGAGTCCATCATGAGCTTCTAGCCTTTCACCTCAGAGAAGCCGGAGTTTTTGCCACATTTGGAGGGGGACAAAAGCAAAAACTCGAATACCTGACAAACGACCCTTCAGCCCTTTCATTTAGCCTGTCGAAAGAAACAACTGAGGAAGAGATCAACCGCGCCATTGCAATCATTGTCGACTGCGCCCAAAAATGTCGGACCTTTTCCAAGGAGCTTGTGAGATGAAACCCTATCCTTGGAATGATTATAGCAATCTCTTAGTCGAAAGAATCTTAAACCCTCGGAATCTCGGCCGTTTTAAGGAAAATGCAGGCGCCATGCAAGAGATGCGTGTGGTGACAGGAGAAGTGCATGCAGAAGACACGATCCTTTTGATCTCCCTAGTGGTTGATGAGACCGATGGAATCATCGCCGATGCTAAGTTCCAAGCTTATGGAGAAACCGCCCTCATCGGAGCAGCGGATGCCGCTTGTGAAGTCCTTCTCCGGAAAAACTACGATCAAGCGCGGCGTCTCTCTGTCGATTTGATCGATCGAAAACTCCGTGACTTTACCAATATTCCGGCCTTTCCCAAAGAAGTAGACTCCCATCTAAACCTCGTTCTCATGGCGATTGAAGAAGCTGCAGAAAAATGTCAGGACATTCCCCTTAAAGATCCCTCGGTAACGCCTCCTGTTCCTTCAGAACAAATGGGAGAAGGAGGACACCCCCATTGGCACCTCTTTTCTTCTGAGGAAAAACTGGATCAAATTAAAGAAGTCATCCGAGACGAGATTCAGCCTTACATAGAGCTTGATGCCGGAGGGATTGAAGTCTCCGCCTTTCACAATGAAACCGAGGTGGTGATTGCCTATCAAGGAGCGTGCACAACGTGCCCTTCCTCAACCGGTGCTACCCTAGATGCGATCCAGCAGATTCTCCGCTCTCGCCTCTCTTCCACCCTTCAGGTGAAACCCGATCTATCGCTTCTCAGCTTTTAGGAAATGTAGCGATCCCAAACCCTAACCAGCTTTCGCCCTTCTTGTTTTGTTAGCTGACCTTTGGGGATCTGGACAACAATTCTTCGAGTTCCCTTCATTTTATTTAAGTCAACGCTTACTTGAAAGGGAACAGACGCATATGGAATCTTCATTCCCAGCTTGCCTTTGTCTTCTTTCTGACCTTCTCGGGAAATTTTAAGGTCTTGTGTTGTAAATAGGAGCTTTCCAGTGCGTGTATCAATGTTCCAAGTTGCTGTATTCATAGCAAGCATATCATCCGCAATGGCAGAATGGGAAAGTGGTCCTGTTTTCTGATCTAGCTTTCCTGCAACAAGCATATGATTGACATCATTCCGAATGGTTGTCGGGAGGGATTGGTGCATGAGATCCAAAATTTGAACGGCTTTCTGCGTCCCGTATTTGCGTTCTAGATCGTTATAAAACTCAGGAAGAAACAAGTCTTTAATGGAATGTTCTATACTGTCATTTAGACATTTAAATGCAGCGAGGATGCGCTCAGAATCATCCGGGGTAGATTCAAGCATTTGATCTCTGAGTTTTAACGCGTCTTCATAGGTGTTTTCTGAGAGAAATTGTTGAATCAGTTCACGGTACTTAGGCAGAGCTATTTCTTCAAGGAGAAGAGCTCCACCATCCTTTTTTTCAAGTTGAAATCCGCGGTCATGAAAAGATTGGCCATTGTAGCGATAATGATTTCTTTGGATGTCAGTAAAAACCTCACTGAGCATGGTTTCTTTTTCTTTCTTAAGATCTTTTTCGAGTGCCGATTTTTGGTCTGCATCGGGAGAGTGGAAAGCATCTAAAAGTGCAGAAACCCAAAGGGAGGAGGTTAGAGAGACAAATCCTAAAAGCACTTTGCCGGCTTTTGTTAGAGTAGAATCTCCTTCCTGAATGAAAGTGTTGTTTTTATGTGGGTTGTATAGTGCATACTCCCGCTGCTGGAACGTGGAAGCTTTTCCAAAGTTTCCAAAAAATCCAGAACCCAATTTTGTTTGGTGCTGAATAATAGTACAATGAGATTGTGTTTTTTCCATTATTAATACCCCTTCTTTATCAAAACTTTATTATAACACAATTATAATTTAAAAAAAACAACATTTTATTTCGTAATATATTGATTATAAATAAGT
>JAGROF010000179.1 GCA_020440405.1 Chlamydiia bacterium | reverse complement strand
GGTAGGGGAGTCTCATAAGCCCCACAAAGTAATCCATGAGAAGTAAGGCGGAAAAGGGTTCTCCAGCCAAGTCTTTATCGGGGTAGTGGGAAGAGGTGAGGTAGGTTTGGTGAAATAGTTCTCGCCCTAACTGAAGGGAAACGGGAGTGATTAAATGCTGCATTTATTTTTTTAATCTTAGGGGTAAAAAAGCCTCTTCTTTAAGAAGAGGCTTTAATCTCCTTAAGCCGCTGGAGCTGATGCATATTTCACAAATGCCGCACAAACTGTGGCATTCAACTTTGCAAAATTGTAAACCCAAGGCTTAAAGTTTTGACTGACTCCTGGCTTCGTAATTTGCTTCCCAAAGGCAGAGGCCATTCCTCCAAATCCATTGAGGAAGAAGGATCCGACACTTGCGCCAATAATCATCACAGCCTTAAAGACATCTTTCTCATTTTTATCTTCCCACTTCTTCTTGGGGAAGAACACTTCTTGAGCAATTGCCATCGCCGCAGCTGTTGCACTGAAGATATTTTTCACGTAGCCAAACATTTTAGTTCTTTCAGAAAGGTATGCAATCCCTCCAAAAGCTCCAATAAACTTCAACGCTGCTCCCGTGTCTCCAATGAGTTTAAAAACTGCATGCGTAGCTTCCCATGTGCGACGGGCCGTTATTCCCTTCGAAAGCTCCCAGCTTTTATCAATCAAGCCACCTGTTCTTTCTGCTACCTTAGGAACATACAAGAAGCTATCAAAGGCCTTGGCAAATTTCCCCAGCGCTCCAATATCTGTTTCTGCAAGAGCGTCATATCCAAAGTCAAGAAGGGTCGTTGCCGTTCCCTCAACAATTCGTACCCATTCACGCGAGTTAGAAAATTCTTTGAAGAAGTATTTTGTGGCCCAGGTTCCATCATCTTTCGACCATTTGCTGAGGCTGGCTCCAACATGAACCTTTTGCGCAAACAGTGTGATTGCCATTCCAATGAAAATCCCATTGAAGCAATGATCGGCATGCTTTACAGCCCCTTCCATCAAAGGCGTTTTCATCACACGCCCAGCGAGACCTGTAAGCTCCATTTTAGAAAGGGTTGTGATCAAAGCCATCACCTTGACTCCCATAATCAAAACTTTAACCGCCTGATTGTAGGAAAGGTTTGTCTTGTAGGCATGGTCAAAGTCTGCATTTGTAGCATAGTGGCCATGAGCATCTGTTTTTCGCAGGTTGTTTCTTAGGTTATGAGCGTCATAGTCATTCTTGCGCTGTTGCACATCATAGACTTCCATCCCTAGACCTACAAAGCCTGCTGTGGCTCCGGTTACCTTAAGCAGGTTGCTCGGACCAGACTTTGTCGCTCCGACAGCTCTTAATCCTTCATGCACAAGAATCGACGCAGAAAACACCTTTAAGAAAGTGGCAAGTGAGCGACGCAGTACCCACAAATAACGTTTTCCATTAAGTGTCATTTCATCGTTTGGACAATTGGCTCCCCCCCCTTCTCGAATCTGTCGATTCGTTCGTCCATCGAAAAGGGTTTTCACATCGCTATACCCCACAAAACCAGCGCTTGCAGCGCGCGCGAAATCATCAAACGCCCAAAAGGTCAGAAATTTATCATTCATCTTTGCTAGGTAGGGATACTTATCGGCTGACTTTCCCATCATTGGAAGAACAACACGTCCTGCCAAATAGATTAAACAGCCTCCAACAAGAAGGGTGCTTTCCCAGCTATTAAAAAAATCAAGTGCCGCACGGGGCTTACTGACCGGATCTGCTAACGCCATATGTATCTACCTATCGTTTAATTGGTTTTGAGAAGGAGATTATAAAGGCCTTTCAATATCCTGTAAAGACAAATGAAAATTTTAATCGAGAGGCTTTGGAGGCTCTTGAAACCCTCGAGTAAAGTCGGAAATTGAGAGCCGTTTTTTCCCCTCTAGCTGAACCTCTAAGAGAGAAAGGGACCCCTCACCGCACGGGACGACCCACCGATCTTTTTGATAGGTAGGAGCTTCGGATGAAACCTGGCTACGAAGAATTTTTAGCCGCTGCGCTTTTCCCCGAATCTCTACCCAGCACCACGCCCCGGGCTTTGGGCTAAATGCACGGATTTGATTGTGAATTTTTTCGGCACTTTCCGTCCAATCGATCTCCAGCATCTCAGGGCGAATCAAAGGGAC
>JAGROF010000178.1 GCA_020440405.1 Chlamydiia bacterium | reverse complement strand
TCCAAACGAAATCATGTTATTTCCCTTTCCCTTGGGGCTATGATCACCTCCACTCCACATATCAGCTACTTGCACGGTAGATTGTAAAAGAGGTCTCCCCCTGAGGCTAAGCCTCGGATAACGTTGGGTTTGTCACAACAACCAACTTAGGAGGAGACCTATGACATACGACCACTATATAGCAGTTGATTGGGCTCATAAAGTAATGGCTATAGCCAGGATGACAAGTAAATCAGAGCGGGCGAAAGTTTTCGAAACACAGACTGATGTTCGAGATCTGCAGCTGTATCTGAAAAAGCTCCAGGGAAAGAAGATCCTGGCAGTTGAAGAGATGCACACGTCCCAGTGGCTTTATACCGAATTGAAACCTTACGTAAATGAACTTATTATTTGTGATCCATACCGTAATCGGCTACTCATTGACGGCCCAAAGACAGATAAAATTGATGCTGTGAAACTATGTAAGTTGCTTCGAGCGGGAATGATGAAACCTATTTTTCACTCTGGGGATAAGTTCATTTATCTTAGAAAATTGATCAGCGCATATGACGACGTAGTTAAGGCGGGAGTTCGACTTCAAAATCAACGTTCTGCTATTTTTCGATCAACAGGAAAGAATGTTGGTGAAAAATTAGACAATGCTTTGGTTAAATTTGTTTTAGAGGGACTCGAAGAGGGAATCACCCGCTATGAAACGGAAAAAGAGCGTTATATAGAAAAAATAAAATCAGTCGGAAGCCAACACAAAATCCTCCGTCGGCTAAAGACAATTCCTGGGATTGGACCGATTAATGCAATAAAAATAGCTGCTCTTGTGGTGGATCCAAAACGATTCCCAAGCAAAGGACATTTTCTTAGCTATTGTGGACTCATCAAGCTAGAAAAAATGAGTGGGGGGCGATCCTATGGGAAGAAACGTCCTCGGTATAGCCGTGCAATGAAATCCGTCTATAAGACAGCAGCGGTGGGTGCGATTAGAGAGGATAAAAACAACCCAATCAAGAAATACTTTGACTATTTGATCAATGAAAAGAATTACACCGAAAAACATGCAAAAAATGCTGCCGCAAGAAGAATCGCTATTCTTTCTCTTGGTGTTTGGAAGTCGGAAAAGAATTTTTTAGCATACAAGAGGAGTTTAAAGAAATGTAAAGCTGGCCAAAGATAGACCTTTCAAGACCCGTTGCCAGAGTGCCAAATCCTCAAAATGAGGGGGTGGAAGGTGGTCTTGACTAGGTGAGGAGTGAGAGCTGAAAACATTTTTTGACACATCGAAAGATGATAGTTCCGTTGCACGGTTAGCCCCTCCTCTATTCCTAAAATTTATCGTAGCCCATGATCGACTAAGTAGGACATCACCAAAAAAAGTCCGAAACACCGTTCTAGAGAGCTCAGATAGGCGCATTGGGAATACTGTCGAATAAAGAAGGGACCACTGAAGTGAACAAAGAAGAAGATTTGGACCGCCGGCAGCAGAATATCACTCCCCCAACGTTGGGGGAGACCATAAGGCAAAAAAAGCGAGATTTTTCG
>JAGROF010000177.1 GCA_020440405.1 Chlamydiia bacterium | reverse complement strand
AGGGCAACGATGAAATTTTCCATAGGAGGCGCTTAAGGGATGCTCAACTTGTGACGACACTATCTAATATCGGGATAGGTTCATGCAGTTAATAGATGAATGACTTTAAGGTAGAGTTCTCGTTCTTCATTAAATGTCACATAGTCAAGGATAGATCTAAGCGGAAGCCACTTACCTTCAGTAATTTCCTCTGCTTGAAGAGAATACTTTGGGGTCACTTCTGCAAGGTAAAACCGCACGGTTTTATCCACGAGGGTTCCCTCTTTCTGAAACTGGTAGCTTTCGACGATATAAGGGTGATCAAGATAGCAAATCACCTCCATTCCCGTCTCTTCTTTGAGCTCTCGTTCAGCGGTTTCTTTGGGAGATTCTCCCTTTTCTTGATGCCCTTTAGGGAAAGACCAGTGCCCTCCGTTTAAATGACGGACTAAAAAGACTTCCCAATCATTTTTACGAAACGTGAGGGGGACGATCCCAAAACAATACGACTTAATCACAGGGGCCAAAGATGACAACAGAATTGTGACCGCCAAATCCAAAGGAATTTGAGATCCCTGCTTTGACATCAAAATCTTCGGCTTCATCACCGACCACATTAAAATCACTCAGCTCTTCTTCAGGATCCTTGAGATTTAACGTCGGATGGAGTTTTTTGGTTTGAATTGCCTTAATCGTTGCAATCGCTTCAATACCTCCTGCAGCCCCTAAACAATGCCCTGTCATCGACTTTGTTGCATTCATCTTCATTTCTTTTGTCTGATCTCCAAACACAGTGCGAATCCCTCGTACTTCACAGAGATCTCCCACAGACGTTGCTGTGGCGTGGGCATTGATGTAGTTGATGTCTTTTTTATCGATCCCTGCATCGGCAATCGCTGTTTCAATACAGCTTGCCACCCCTGATCCATCTTCTCGAGGACTCGTGATATGATAAGCATCGGTAGAGACTGCTCCACCTAGATACTCTGCAAGAATAGGAGCGCCTCGCTTCTTAGCATGCTCATACTCTTCGAGGATAAGGACTCCAGCTCCTTCCCCTACAACGAATCCATCACGCGTTTTATCCCAAGGGCGGGAAGCGCCTTCCATATCGTCATTGCGCTCAGAAAGGGCTTTCATGACCACAAAACCTGCAATTCCAATGGGGTTGATCGGAGCTTCACTTCCCCCACAAATCATGAGGTCGGCATCTCCCCGCTCAATGTGCTGCGCTGCCGCGACAATTGAGTAGTTCGCTGTTGCGCAGGCTGTTGAAATGGAGTAATTCGGGCCTGTAAACCCTAAATCGATCGCAAGAAGTCCTCCTCCCATGTTAGTAATGATAAAGGGGACAAAAAAGGGTGTAATGCGATGGAATCCCTTATCAAAGAGGGTTTTATTTCCATCAAAAAAGGTGGACATCCCTCCCATTCCGGATCCAATAAGGACCCCACAACGAGACTTATCCAGATCTTCTAAAGCTTGTCCGGTCAGCTGAGCATCTTCTAAGGCTTTTTTCCCTGCAACCATTGTATAGCGAATAAAAGGATCTACGCGACGCGCTTGCTTACGATCCATATAGTCCCCGACCTCAAAGTCCTGAACTCCTCCCGCAAAACGGGTAGGATACTCGTCACAAGGAAATTGAGTAATTGGGGTAATTCCACTTTTCCCTTTTAAGAGACTTTCGTAGAACTGGTCGACATCCGTTCCAAAGCAGGAGACAACTCCCATTCCAGTTACAACAACACGACGTTTTTTACTCATTACTCACCTTAACGTTTTTTAAATCTAATTTTAAATCTAAATCGATCACCTTGCCATCAGGCCAGAGGCGCTCTAGTTGGTATTTCTGCCGCATCTCTGGAAGGAGAAGATGGATGACGATCTGAAAATAGTCGATGACAACCCAATCGCCTGCTTGCTGTCCTTCGATGTGAACCGGCTTTTCTCCTATATTTCGCATCCAGTTTTGCACCTCATTCGAGAGCGCAATCACATGTCGATCCACGTTCCCATCTGCAATGATCACATAATCGGTAATCGACGAAATCCCCCGCACGTCAATCGCGATGATATTCGTCCCTTTTTTATCATAAATCGTTTGTGCGATTTCCTGAACTACGTTAGAAGGATCTTTAACCATATACCGAAGAGTATATAGTATTTTGATGAATGTA
>JAGROF010000176.1 GCA_020440405.1 Chlamydiia bacterium | reverse complement strand
TAAATTTTTCTTCACAGAAAAATGGATTTTTTAGTACAACAGGTGATATGAAAAAGATCTGTCTTGCTTTCTTAGTTCTTCTTCCTTTGATTTGCTTTGCCTCATCTGCCCGTTCTACACTTTATCATTATCAACCTCCAGAGGCCCCTTCTTCACCGCCTCTACCTTTAGTAAAGTCCTGTGGCTATCAGGTGACTACGGATCTAGAATTTTTGTATTGGTTTGCGAATGTTTCAAATCTCGACTATGCGTTGAAGAGAAATGTGCTTTCCTCAGGGGTCACGGTTGTTGTGACACCTGTGAAAAAAATGGAATTTGAACGTTCCTTCGATCCCGGATTTCGGTTAGGATTGGGGCTGAAACTTCCACATGATCAATGGGAGGTTCAGGCTCAGTGGGTCTACTATTATACGAGCAAAGAAGCTGCGGGCAGAGGGAGTGATAATGTTTTAACGGGAGGGGCTGTTGCATTTAGTAGCCCTTGGATCTATAATCCAAGCTATGATCGTTTCTCTACGGTTAAGGCTAAAACAGCGCTGTTCTTTAATCAAATTGATCTGACGCTTAAAAAGAGTTTCTCACTCAGTTCTCATCTCACTCAGCAATTTGGATGGGGGATTCGAGGGTATTGGAGTCGCCTTTTCTTAGGAACACAGCTTTTTCGTCCTTTCTTTCCTGAAGGCGTGTTTCCTCAGCGGCAAGATCTGATGGATGTGTATGCGCGCCACACCCAAAAGGCTTGGGGAGTAGGACTGTTGGGGCAAGGAAAAACGACATGGTGGTTATCTTCTCAGTGGGGTCTATTTGGTGAGGGAGGAATGGCTTTGACATATGGGAGAGGTTTTTTAAAAAATTTCAACTCTCAATTTCAGATCAATAGTGGATTTCCTTTAGTGGGGGATGTCGAGGTGAATCTTCGTTATACCACTTATGAAAACACGTATCGTCTTCAAAGCTTTTTAGATATAGGAACAGGAGTTTGTTATCAGAAGATGTTTGGGGATTGTATACGGCTGAATTGTGAATTGCTTTGGGAATTTCATTTTCTTTATGATTTTAATCAATTGCAAAGAGGAGCTTCTCAAAGACAGGTCACTGCAGATTTAATTTCTTCAAATGGAAGCTTGACCCTTTCTGGTCTTGTCTTCCGTGGAGGCATTGACTTTTAATTTAGGTTAAGAACAAGGTAACGCTATGAACCAGTTTTGTAAGGTTTTTTCGATTGTTTCTCTCTTTTCAACCCTTGCTCTTTTTGGGGACGCTACAAGCAACTCAATAGTTACGCCTCCAATGGGACCTTTATGCAATCATCAGCTTGATATTGCGGTCGATGCAGAATTTCTGTATTGGTTCTCAAATATTTCCAATCTTTCGTATGCCGTTGAAGGAGAAGCGAGTCTCATTGGAGAGAGCGGGAACCCTGTATTAGCAGGACGGACAACGTTTGTTCCAATAAAAAATAGGCAACTTGATCGGTCTTGGGATCCAGGAAGTCGCATTGGCCTAGGTCTTGTCATGGATCATGACGGTTGGGATGTTTATTCTGACTGGACGTACTTCTACAATAGTGAAACAGCGAGCCGCTCCGTTCCTCCTTTTAGCAATCCCAACTTTGCTTTTGGAGGAAACAACCAAACTCCAGGGGTTAAAGCGTTGCGTTCTCCTTGGTTCTTGACGCCCAATGGAGATTTTTTCAATCACATTCAATCGAAATGGGCAGTGCTATTTAATCAAATTGATCTTGAGCTGGGAAGGAATTATCTGATTAGTAAATATCTGTCTCTGCGTCCTTATGCAGGAGTGCGGGGGTATTGGACGCGCATGCATTTTAGCGTTAAGGGGAGCCGTCCCTTCCTAGGAGACACCTCAGAACTTCGAAGTTCTTCTCGCTATCGCCAGAAGAATTGGGGCGTGGGTTTTCTTGCAGGACTAGACACCAATTGGTTCTTTACGGTTCAATGGAGCCTTTTTGCAGATGCTTCTGCAGCTTTGACATATGGGAAGTGGTGGGTAAAGCGAGCCTCCTCCGAACGGGAGAGAGATACAACAGGTGTTATTCGAAACCTCCGGGTTAATACACGAGACATCAACTATGGCATCCAACCTTTTGTGGATCTTGTAGCGGGTCTCCGTTGGCAGAATGCCTACACGAACTTCCGCCTTCTCTTTGATGCAGGATGGGAATTCCATTATCTTGTAGATATCAATCAAATGTTTCGAGGCACTGGAGAAACCATTGCGAACTCTGATCTCCTTTCGACTAATGGAAACCTCACCCTTTCTGGGATTCGTATTCGCGGAAGAGTCGAATTCTAATTGTAAAGGACGATAGATCTTGTTGTAGGGAAAGATTTTAGCTTATGGTGAAATTCCTATTAGGAGATTCTCTCAATAGCAACGGCGTACTATACCCAAACAACTCTAAAAATCCAACTTTTGGAGTTGTTTGGGTATAACCTTTTTTTAAGCAAACTCTTTACAACATAACCCACGTATAAAAAGAATACTTTCAGAGCCTATTCTTTTTTAATTCCAATTAAGTTTACATTTTTAATCAGATTTTTTATGGAAATAATAAAAAGAGGTTTTTAACAAAGGGTAATTTATGGCAGTGGAAAAACATCAAACTACAGAACCACGTTGGGGAGCTTGGGTGTGGGTAAAATGGAAAGCTGGTGCTCCAGAAGACGCATGGAATGAATGGAGGGACCATTCTGAAATTAAACAAGCTTGGAGCACTCCAGGAAACTGGGACTGTTCTTTGTGGATCAATTTGGACAACCCCGATGATATAGAAAAATTTGTTTGGAGAGAGATCCGCAAAAATAAATGGGTAGAAAAAACAGACACTCATTGGGCAAAAAGGTGGTGGTAGATCTCTCATCAAGTTTTAGAGACTTTTTTGGAGTCTTTTCTGTGCATACTTTTGCATAAACAAATTGTTTGATCAATAAATGCATGAAGCCTACTCTCTTTATAGATTTTGTTAAGAAGGAGACTTTGAGAGATGTCCAGAGATTTAGTATTATCAACGACTTTAGGGACTCAGTGTCAATACAGGAATAAATCCTTCATCTGTGATGTTGAGGGAGAGCGGCGCTCCATCCCTACAATTGCTCAGCAAGTTTGTACACGTCCCCCACAATGTGATAAAGATCCGGTGTTTGCAGCAAAATATGCAGGATCGATTTGTCAATTTCGTTGCGACGATGGGACTAGTGGATGTGGGTGTCCTGAGTTAAATAACAAACGCCTATGGAAAGCATATGAGCAAACAGTGCTCGATGCTGTTGGCAGGCAGGCGGTGTTTAAACAAGAGATTACAGTGGTATTTTTTGCGTCTGGGGCGCTAAGAAATGAAAGCCGGCTGATTCCATTGATTTTGAAGCAACTTCATGACTCGGGTTGGCAAGGCACGCTCAACCTCCATTTTGTCGATCCCAAGTATGTGGTACAAAGGACTGAAAGAATTCGAGTTCAAGTCCAGGGGAAAGTTTCTCCGGAATACATGGTAGTGGCTACTACATGTGGAGCTGTAGGGTTAGGAGCACTCGGATATGGATGTTTCTCAAAAGGGGATTCAAAAGTTCGCTCCATCTCTGTTGGAGGGGGGATTCTTTTGATTATTCTTGCGATCTACCTTGGGGTTCAAGCACAAGCTCAAACGACTTTTGAGGAAAAGGAAGTGACGCGAGTTGAATTAAATGAAGAGGCAACCGCTTCGATCCGAGGAACCCTTGGAAGAGCAAAGCAATATTTAGGGAAAGGAATGACCTTGCACACGGAGTTCTTTGGCAGTCAAGCGGACTGTAGTCAGTCAATAGATCTCCTTCTCGGCTATGATATTGGTTCCTTTTTAGGTGATTTTCAAAAGTTGCAGCAAGCACACCTCTCCTTAATGGGAGATGCCATTCTTGCCGCTAAAGTCGGACCTCCAGGGCAAATGGGAACCCCAGTCCTTTTAACAGCCTCTGGAAAGGAGGGATTGCAACAGATTGTTTGGCAGGGGCAGTCCTAGAGCATCTCGTGACGACACCCTCTAAAATAATCACTTTTTTAATCGGACATCTGGTATCATCTATGGCATGAAACCAAAAATTGCTTTGATTGGACGCCCCAATGTGGGAAAGTCTGCCCTATTCAACCGGATTGCTAAAAAGCGAATTGCCATTGTCGATGAAATGGAGGGGGTCACCCGTGACCGTCTCTATGCTGAGGCAGAGCTTTTTGGACGCCCGTTTGAGATCATTGATACAGGGGGAATCGATGAGGGGGGGCGTATTCCCTTTGCAGAAGAAGTGAAGCGACAAGCAGAGATTGCGATTGAAGAAGCGGATAGTCTCATCATGGTTGTTGATTCTCGTGTGGGGCTCACGCATTTGGATGAGCATGTCGCACAAATTCTCTTAAAAAGTGGAAAGCCTGTCACTTTGGCAGTCAACAAGATGGACAATGAAGATGCCTCTGTGTTAGCTCCCTTTTATGCTTTAGGGATCGAAGCGATGGTTTCTGTTTCTGCTAGTCAAGGACATAACATTGTTGAAATGCTTGAAGTGGCCCTTGAGCCTTGCCCTCTGTCTCAAGAAGAAAAGGAAGGAGCAAAGGGAATTAAGGTTGCAATCATTGGGCGTCCCAACGTGGGAAAATCGACCCTGATCAATACCCTTCTAGATGAGTCGCGTTGTGTAGTGAGCCCCATTGCAGGAACGACCCGCGATTCCATTGATGTGGCTGTCTCTTTTCAAGGAGAGACCTTAACGTTTATCGATACTGCAGGGATTCGCCGCAAGAAATCAGAGCCTGAAGTGGTCGATAAGTTTGCGGCCATTCGGACAGAACGAGCGATTGAGCGGGCTGATATCTGTATTCTCATGCTCGACTCCCAAGAGGGAATGACCCACCAAGAGAAAAGAATTGCCAATACCATCGAAGACAAAGGAAAGGGGTGCATTCTCTTCTTCAATAAATGGGATCTTGTTAAAGGATATCGCATGGAGCATTGCAAAAAGAGCTTGGAGATCGAAGCTTCTTTCATCACCCATTGCCCCACCCTTTTTGGGTCTGCCAAAACTGGCCGGAAAATCGAAGATCTCTTCCCGTTGATTCAAGAGGTCTATTCTAGTCTAACGCAGCGGGTTTCCACCGGGCAACTCAACCAATTTATCGAAAAAACCCTCCATAAGGTTCATCCTCCCATGCTCCGTGGCAAACGCCTTCGCATCTACTACATGGCGCAAGTCGATACCATGCCCCCCCGCTTCGTTTTCTTTGTCAATCATCCCGACCTTCTTAGCGAGACTTATAAAAAATACCTCATCAATCAGTTCCGTAAGGTCTACCCCTATCCTGGGGTCCCTCTTACCTTCTATCTTAAAGGGAAGAAGCGGCAAACATCTCAAAAAAAGATATCTGCCCCAGAGTTCCTTTCAGAATCGCTGCAGTTCGAAGATACTATTTAAACGTAGGATCCCATTTGTAGGTTTCGCCATCGATTTCAATGGTGCGGTAGACCCACTCCTCTTTGTTTTCTCGAAGAAGACGGTCGCATCCCATGATATATCCTTTGATGAAGCCATGGCGACGCATGGCAAGAAGCATGTAGCGCGAGCTTGTGGGGCGGAAGTGGCTACGGGGGCCATCGACAGGGGAGATAATGTTTTGGTGGAAGAGGATGATGTATTCGCTCAGCTTGGTCATGAGGCCAGATTTTTGAGGGAGAGGAGGAATACGGTTGGTATGGGGCACCATTTCACAGTCTTTTCCCCAAGGCTCAACAAACCCTACTTCGGCAAAGAGAGGAAGGGTGCAAAAAAAGAGCAGGAGAAGAAGTTTCATTAAAACCCAAATCTCAGCATTAGGACAGGAAAATACCCCTGTCGGTTTAGGATGGGATAGGCCTCTTGTTCATAGAGGCGCTCATTATAGAGCTTAGCGCTTTCTCCAGCTCCATAGATTCCTCCAAAATACCATCCCGCTTCAAAGCTTGTAAAGATGGCTCCAGCTGCATAATTTCCTTTCGAGTAGAAATGGACGGAGGCCCAAATGAAAAGACCGTTGAGTAGGAAAGCCGTTAGAGCAGACTGTTTTTGTCCGACATAGAGGTAACCTGCTCCAGGAAGAAGCGCATTCAGCGTCTGCGCTTTCTTCACAGATTTTTTTTTTGAATCGTAAGTCTGGAGGAGCTCGGCAATGTATTGCTTTGAGGGGTCTGTCCTCTCGATCGTCCGGAGCGTATCGAGATCCCCATCGATCAGGGCCGTGGAAAGTTTCAGCCGCTTGGCTGTGTCAGGGTAGTGGTGTTCAATCACCCGGAAGACGTAGTATGCTTTTTCTTCATCCCCCACCTCTAAATAACTCTCATACATGATAATCAAGAGGTCGTGGTAGGCGGGAAACGTCTTTGTTGCTGTGTAAAGCGCAGAATGAACAAACTCTTGAACAACTTGTTCATACCGCTTGCCTAAATAATAGCTCAAAAGAATCTGATATTGGATCTCTTCTAGGCGCTCTGGTTTTCCAGGAGGGAGCAGAAACTCCGCTCGCTTAAATGTCGTCACAGCGCGGTAGAGGTCGAGATGCTCTGCAAATCTCTGAGCAATCAGATATTCTTGTCCCCATGGCTCGCTTTTTTCTGTTGCATCGAGGGAAGGAAATGCAGGGGGCAGCTGTTTAAGATATTTATCCTGCACAGAAAAGTTCACCTGAGGCTCGATCTTATCAGGAACCCTGTAGCACCCCGCAATCGCAAGAATGAAAAAAAGCAAAAACACACATCTTAAACGTTTCATGAGAAAACATTCTAGCATTCAGGAGCGGACTTGTCTAGGGTGTGTCGTTAAATAATTCTTGTTGGAAAGGTTCTTTCTATGAGGAAAGTTCAAGGCGTCCGATGGAGTGAGCCCAAATTGGGCTCGCGAAGAAGGGCAACGCAGAAATTTTCCATAGAAAGGGCAAGTACAACAAGTAGTATTTGACGACACGCCCTAATTCAGCTACATACCCAAACAACCACAGAGGACAGAGAGATCGGAGAGAAAAAGAACCTCTCTGTGTCCTCTGTGCTCTCGGTGGT
>JAGROF010000175.1 GCA_020440405.1 Chlamydiia bacterium | reverse complement strand
CAATGATTGTATGCAAGAGGAAAAAATGTCCCATTTCCACAAGCCCATAATCAATCACTGGTAGATATAGATTGAGGTCTCCTTGAGAACGCAGCGGGTTATGAGGCTCAAACCCACTTAGAGTGATAATCGGAATGTCTTTAGTTCTTGCAATGGCTGCACCATTTAAGATGTTTTGAGAGTTTCCTGAGCTACTAATGCAAACCAATAAGTCATTGGGTTTCAGAAGGAGATCTAATGGGCGAGAAAAAATCTGTTCATATCCGTAGTCGTTCGAAATGCAGGTCATTACATTTGAGTCATAGAGAGTTTGTGCGGGTATTTTTAAAGCATTGAGAAGATCGATTGCAAAGTGGGAGGCAATCCCTGCGCTCCCTCCATTTCCAATGACAAACACCGTTCCATCTTTTTCTTGGGTTTGCATCAAAAAGGCATGAAACAATTGCAACGCTTGTGCTTCAGAAAGGGTATGATCTGGTGAAGTGTATTCACATTGGCTGACGACATTTTGAAGTTCGCTAAATCGTTTAGAAAACATTTACACTCCTTTTAAGAGAGGTATTGAAACCAGGTTTTTGTTGCATCTTTGATGCTTTCTTCATCCCAAAGAGGAGCATCTCTAAAGTCTTCAATGGTATCGATTAGCTGTTGGACTCCGTCTTCAAAGGATGTTTTGGCTTTGAATCCAAGCAGTTTTTCGATTTTTGTTGTGTTTGCAAATGTGCAATCAGGTTCTCCAGGGCGCTTAGGGATATTGATCGAGTCCCCTCCAAGGAGTTCTACAATGCGATTAACGGAATAGTGATTTCCACTTCCTACGTTCAGAACTTCACCACTTACAGAAGATTCTGCAGCAGTCAGAAAAGCTCGTGCGACATCTTTTACAAAAGTAAAATCACGGGTTTGCGTTCCATCCCCTACGACTGTCATCGGTTTGTTGTTGAGAATTTGTGTGAGGAAGACTCCGAAGACGGCTCCATAGGTTCCTGTTGTTCGAGCACGAGGGCCATAGACATTAAATAAGCGGAGTGAAACGGATGGGATTTTATAAACCTGCTCCCAATGCATAACGAGCTCTTCCCCCAGAAACTTTGTTAAAGCATAGGGGTATTGGGGGCGAATCGGGGCAGTTTCTGGAGTGGGATATTGATCCGGGATTCCATAACATGACGAGGAGGCTGTATAGAGGAATCGTTTGACACCTGCCTCTTTTGAGCACTCTAAAACATTGAATGTCCCATCTACATTCACCTCAAAGTAATCCCGGGGGGCTTCAATAGAGGGAACGACATCTGCAAGTGCCGCTAAATGAAAGACCCAATCGATTCCCTCAAAGTGGGGACGTATTTCTTGAGCGTTTCGAATGTCTGCTTGAATGAAGGTTAAGTGGGGATGATCGTTGAATGCGTTAAAATTCGTTAAACGTCCGGAACGAAGATTGTCAATGACAACCACTTCGTGTCCTTGATTTAAAAGGAGTTCCGTGAGGTGGCTTCCAATAAAGCCAGCGCCTCCAGTCACAAGTGCTTTCATTGTAAATTAACCGCCTTCATCGTCTTAATATTAAAGTATTTTTTGTCTTCAAGGGAGTTAGGAAGTTTTCCTTCTTCAAAGGCTTGAACCAAGCTATCGACAGCGTCTTGAATCGTATATTTTGGAGTAAATCCTAATCGATCTGCAATTTTCTGAGAGGAAACATGATAGGAACGGTTGTCGTCTGTAGGGACCTTTTCAAGATCAACAGACTTTTTCTTTCCAACTGTCGACTGCACCATTTCTCCAAGCTCTTGGACAGAGTGATTATGGTACCCCACATTAAAGGTTTCTCCCTGAATTTTCTCAGCAGGAACCTCTAGAACATGAAGGTAAGCTCTAACCATATCCTGGATATGAATGTTAGGGCGGAGCTGGCCTCCTCCCATTACCTTGATTTTTCCGGTATTGAAGGCGAGGTTTGTGAGGATATTGACCACGACATCTAAACGTTGCCTCGGGGCATACCCACACACAGTGGCAGGACGCAGGACGCAGCAAGTAAAAGAGGAATCTTTGTACTTCATCAAGATTTTCTCACATTCTGCCTTATATTTTGAGTAGTCGGTTAGGGGCTTTAGCTCCATGTCCTCTGTGACATTTGGAACTTCTTTTACACCGTAGACAGAAGAGGAAGAGGCATAGATGAATCTTTGGACTCCTTGCTCTTTTGCCATTTGAACAAAGGGCTCGAAGCAGTCGAGGTTAATCGATTTCCCGAGGTTAGGGTTGAGCTCAAAGCTGGGATCATTAGAGATACAAGCGAGGTGAATCACAGCATCGATACCCTTTAAAGCTGCTTTCATGGTCTCTAGATCGCGGATGTCCCCTTTGATAAGGGTGAGTTTAGGATGGTTCTTAACGGATTCAAAGACATCTTCTCCATAGAGAAAGAGGTCATAAACTGTTACATCATATCCTGCATCGAGCAAGGTAGGAACAAGAAGGGAGCCTACATATCCAGCTCCACCTGGTATTAGTACATGCATGTCATACACCACTTTGTTTCAAAGAAGAGCACTATACAAAATTTCTCGCCATTGCGCAAGCGTAATAAGCCTTCATTAGAGTTTATGCGCAGCATGAGTAACCACAGAGAACAGTGAGAACACAGAG
>JAGROF010000174.1 GCA_020440405.1 Chlamydiia bacterium | reverse complement strand
TATAGCTCAGTTGGTTAGAGCGCGACACTGATAATGTCGAGGTCCCAAGTTCAAGTCTTGGTAACCGCACCATTTATACCCAAACA
Source organism: Chlamydiia bacterium (assembly GCA_020440405.1). Lineage (GTDB taxonomy): Bacteria > Chlamydiota > Chlamydiia > Chlamydiales > Simkaniaceae > Neptunichlamydia. The sequence goes on along the minus strand of JAGROF010000174.1, from coordinate 2,944 downwards.
ACTTCAAAAATTGGTTTTCGATAGCTTTCGCGTTGTCCAAAATCAATTTTTGAAGTTGTTTGGGTATATGTCAAATACTGGAATACGATCAAAGGAAAGAGTTAAGATGTTGCTTTCGCCGGTGACTTGTCACCCTTCTTAACAATATACCCTTGCTTGAGCTCGGCCTGATAAACAATGAAAAGCCCCAGGGAAACAACCGAAGTCGAGACAAGGATTTCCCAAGAGGGGGCTTCCCCTAAAATTAACCAACTATTGAGCGATGCAAAGATGGGGCTGAGGAGTCCCATAAACGAAAGAAAGGTTGCGGTGTAACGCTTCAACATGAACCCATAGAGATTGTAGCAAAGGATATTGGACACTAAGGTCATGGTGACAATCCCTTGAATAAACGGAAGAACTTGTCCCGTTGCAATGGGGACGGGGGTCCATGGATCCACAAAAAACGAATGGATAAACGCCATCGTTCCTCCTAAAAGCATGCTGTAGCCATTGGCATAGAGGGGAGAAAGGGTTTGATTTTTGACAATGATGCGAAGAAGTACCCACCCATAAACAGAAAAGAGAGCGGCTCCCATAATCGCAAGCTCAGGCCAGGAGAAAAAGCTAAAGGCTTGAAGGAGTCCTTCATCACCTGTTTGCATGTTTAGAACCGGGATAAACCCTGCAAATCCAATCAACATTCCTAAGAACTTTTTGAGATTCATCTTTTCCCCAAAATGGATGTAGGAAAAGATCGCGGCAAAGAAGGGGGAGAGGCTGTAGATGAAGCAGGTTTTGGCAGCTGTCAAATGCTGGAGTCCCCAAAATTCTAGGACATTTGTCAAATAAATGCTAAAAACAGCTAAGGCAAGCAGGGGAAGAATTTGCTTCTTTCCAATTTTTAAGCTGCTCCGATTCTTAAGGAATAGCCATCCTAAGAGAATGATTCCCGCAAACATCATGCGGAAGCCTGTGAGGAATACAGGAGGGCTGCTTTCTAAGGCCATTTTTCCTAAAGAAAACACACTCGACCAAGCAGCATACATAAAAATGACAAGAAGAATCGACATAAGCAAAAATTTGAGTTTTTTGTTTAGGACGTTGATCTTAGCAGATCAAATCGATCGAAGCAAGGAGATTAAGCTGCTCTACTGAAACATGTTCTGCGGATGCGTGCCATGCGCTCTTCTTCAAGCCTTGCAAGGGTGGCTGTTTGCTCTTGGATTAAAGGATGATAGCCGTTTGTTTTGTCTTTTTTGTAGTATATCTTCATGCCTGGTTTTTTGATCAGCCCACGCGCGCCGAATTGAGGATTATCAAAATTAAACTTTTTTCTTGTTTCATCGAGGTAGCGGTCTGGAAGCATGCGGCGGACAATCGGGTTTTGACGGAAGCCACTCTTCTTGCCCCATTCGAATCCCAGCTGGCGGTGCAACTGCGGTTCTCCAGCAACGATCCCTTCTGCGGAGCGAGAGACATAGGTCGCTTGGTGGTTGGCATGGAGATTTGCCATTGTCACATCGCGGAAAATCGGGTCAGAGAGGAGCTCGTGAGGATGATCCTCAGGAATGTCTCTTCCATCGTTTCTCCACCCTTGAAGGGCTGCAGAGTGTGCTCCGGCAAGCGAGGTGCGGTCAACGCTGCTCTTACAGTGTTTAACCATAGGAATTTTTAAGATTTTTGCCACAAGATCACGATAAAAAGTTTCCTCTTCTGGATTGAGATTTTGGGGGTTTTCTAGATGCCTTTTAGCTGAAGCTAGGAGCTTTTTATCCTTAGGATTGATTGAATCATCGTGTGCAGTTGCATGATCAATCATTTCAAAAAGCGTGTTGTAGCCTTCTTGGTTGATCTCTTTTTGCAATCCAGTGGTTCCAAGATTTGTTAAGAAGTTATACCCTTGATTGAAGTAAACAGGTTTAATACGTACTTTGTGCACAAAGCCATACTTGTCTGTGAGCTCAATGAAGGGCTTTTCAGCTAAAGCTTTGTAAAGAGCGCGTTCCCGCTCGACCGAGTCTTTTTCATCGAGGCCAGTGAGTGCGGTGAGTCCCATTCCTAAAAACCCATTTGAAGACATTAGGTTATCGACCATCACAGTCATTTCATAGCCGTCTTCAGTCTTTTTCAGGCCTTTGCGAGCCATTGGATTACGCGCCATTTCGCTTTCAAAAATGAATTGGAGTTGCTCTTGAGACTTTCTTTCAGTATCTGCGCGTCCGGTATAAAAGACAGATTCACGTGTCATGTAATCTTCAACGCAACGCATGTTCACCACATGGAGAGAGGTGCGGTCATTACTTGAGCTTACAGCATTTTGAACCACTCGCTCCTTTCCATCCTCGTCAATGAATTTGCGTCCGTTTTCTCCGTTGTGATGCCAACGGGAAATCGTGTAATAGTGGGGCCAACTTGTATGTGGAAGAGCATCGACATGAGGTTTCACAACGGCGTCATGCACTTCTTTCACACTAAAGTTGATATAGGCAAGGGTTTTGGGTTGCCCTAAGAGGTGAAGATCATATTCAAGCAGCCCTTTGTCCACGCTCCAGTTGGAGATGATGTAGAAAATACGGAGGGCAACACCAGTAATCCAGCTTTTCAACCCATCTTCAAATCCGCTGTAACGCTCGGCAAGGTTAATCTTTCCTTCTTTCCAAAGCTGCCGGTTTTCTCGCATGCGTTGCTTTGCGATGTCTTTGAGCATATCATCACGGCTCGCATAAGGGAGTTCGTGAGCAGCTTCTTGAGGCGTTCCCGGAAGATACTGGACCTCGGTTCTCGAGTGCCCCTGATCGACGTAAAACGCTGATTCAGACGATCTGTCTGGAAACAACTGATCTTCAGTCTGATATGAAGTTGTTCTGGATACATCCATTTTCAACACCCTATAAATAATATTAATGTATATATTATAACATGTTTTGTTATAAATTATTATATAATGTTATTTTTAATTTTA
>JAGROF010000173.1 GCA_020440405.1 Chlamydiia bacterium | reverse complement strand
TTGTTTTTCCCAGTGGTTTTCAATATAGGGGTTTCTCGGCTCAGAAGGAGGGGTTTCTGCTGCGATGAATGGGGAGGGTGCAAGCTCTTCAGTAGACTCTGTTGAAATTCCCCGATTGAAATTAATCGATTTTTTATCAAGGAAGGGAGAGTTTTTAGATGTGATCCAAGAACTCCCGATGAGGGGTGGAGCATAGGGAGCAATGTCTAATTGAGGCGTTTCCTTCTCGTGGCAAGTAAAAGAAATGTCATGCTCTTTGATGATAAAAGGAATCCGTTCACTTTCCAGTTTGGGGCGAAGAGCTCTTTCCCCTTCTTCATCGCGAATAATAAGGTTTTGAAATGTCTCTTGAAGAGAAGGAGAGATGTTTTCATCTTCCTGAATTGCTTGTTCAAACCTCGGAATTTCTTTTGCCACCAAAAATGAGGGAGGGTGGCGGAGCAAAAGAAAGATTCCTCCTGCGTGGAGCGCAAGCGATGCCGCAAGCGACAAGAAGAAGAGCGGCTTGCTTTGTGCTGAAGAGGAGGAATATTTTCCCATGAGCGATCTCTTCTAAAGTATCGAATTAATAAGCAACTAATGCATTAATTTTGTCAATGCTACTCACCGCCCGCTCCAAGAGCTCCTTGGGAGTGTTTGGATCGTTTTTCAATTCGCTATAGAGAGTTAATGCATTTTCATGAAGTTCTTCCATTTCTCCTAAGCGCTCTTGCTGATAGAGATTCTTGGCTTCAAGGCGGAACTTTTCTGCTTCGATAAACTTCATGTAGGCGTCAAATATTTGCTTTTTTTCGGTATCACGATTCAAAGTGACTAAGTAATCTTGCGTAACGAGATCCTCTTGAGAGTTGAAGTCATCTTGAATGCGTTTTAAGAAGAAAAGATAACGACTGTCTTGTTCTTCAGGACTCGAAATCATCGAGCGAATTTTTGCATACTCAAGGGCGGCTTCGAGGTGAGTCGGCTCTGATTGAGCATTTTTTCGAATCTGCAATTCTTTAAGATCGTTCAAGATCGCAAGCACTTCTTCATTTTTTTCTGAGCGCATTCCTTCCTCAAGCAGGTCAAAGTGAAGACGAGCAGCTTCTAGTGCTGCATTGCTTGCAAGGGCCGAGGGAAAGTGGTTGGCTTGAGAATGGATGAAGGTGTAGGTTTCAAAAGCTTTTTCCTTTTCTCCTAGAGCGTCATAGACGGTTGCCAGCTCATAAAGGGCATCTTTTTGGGAAGACCAATTGAGTTCAGGTTTTTCACTCTGTTGTTGCAAGAGAGATTTAACAAGGAAGAGTTTTTGCTTGTGGTCATTTTGGTATTCAAAAAGTTTTGCAAGTTTGATCACCTCATTTTCCAAATAAAGGGTGTTCGTATCCATATCGATCAAGCGGCCATCTTTCATCAGAAGGGTTTGATAATGGGAGGAGGCGCGGTCAATGGCATTACTGAGCTCAGGATGTCCCATCAGTTCGCTTTCTGCTCCTTGCTTAACCTTTTGAAAGTAATGGTTTGCAAGCCAGAGACGGTTTTCGTCTTTGATGTTGACTTCTCCTTTTGAGACAGCTTCTTGAAGGTGCTCAGCAGCATGGTCGATAAATTCTTTTTGTTGTTTGGCATCGGCTGGGATGTTGCCGGCATCTCCATATCCTGCTAGCGAGATGTAAGCATTGTAGAGTTGCAAATGTGTTGGCCCAGAGTCGTAAAGATCTGGATTAAGGGTCATCGCCTGTTCAAGATGCATACAAAAGGCGGAGTGATCTGCTTGGACTTCTGCATGGCAAAGCCCTGCGATAAAGTGCGCTTCTGCTAAAGCTGCACAATCTTCTTCTTCTGTCAAATGCGTAAAAATATGGTCTTGTAGACAACGGAGGGCATCGGAGTAGTGGTCGAGCTCATAAGCCGTTTTTGCATAGAGAAGCGCATAATCTCTCATCTCTTGCTGGCTGAGATAATTCGAATGGTCTAAAACCCCTTGCAAATCGGTGAAGAACTGTGCCTTTGTGTAAGAGTTCCCTTCCTCTGCATGCTTATACAGGTTGATTGCAGATGAAAGGAAAAGTTTCCAAGCCGCATCGACACGAGCACTTTCGTCGTACTGTGTGACATACCCTTTAAATGCTTCGTAGCTCTCCTGCCACCTTTCGTTTTGGTGTGCTAAGAGTCCATATTCGAAGACAAAGCTTTCCTCATCTTCAAAGGAAGGATAATTATCTTTGATCATTTTGAGTTTTTCATCAGCTTGGCTAATCGCTCCTTGCTCTTTTAAAATCATGGCATGCATGAAGAGCGCTTTAGGAATTTCCGTATCTGAAGGGAATAGCGTATAGAGTTTTTCAAAGGAGGTGCTGAAGAGTGATTCGTTGCTTGTTTGGTGCGCACAGGTCATTTGAATGAGAAGTGCATTTTTTAATTGATCAGAAGGAATAAACGTGGAGTCAATATAGCTTTGAAGCGGCTCAACAGCATTTTGGTAATCGCCAGAAGAGAAAAAGCTTTTTCCCACAATAAAGTTAAAGGTGGGTTGAAAAGCATCAGGGACATTTGCAGCGATGTTTTTATAGGTCGAGAGAATCTCTTCATATTCTTCATTTTGAAAAAGGAGAACAAGCAGATTGAACGTGGCTTCATGAGCACGCTTCCCACCCATTTCCTTGACTTTGCGGAATGTTTCAGCAGCTCCGAGTTTGTTGTAATGCGACTCTAAAGAAGCAACTTGAAAAAGGAGGTCTTCTGCCATTGTGGGATGCTTTTCTGCAAGGGCACGATAGGCATTTGCCCCTTTTTCATGATTTCCAAGGATGGCTGCAATTTCCGCAAGGGCAAATCCTGCAATCTCTTCGTACTGTCCTGCAGGTAAGCATTCGTAATATTTCTGAGCATCCGTTGCAAGGATTTGCTTTTTAGAGAGATTTTCTTCTTTAAGCGCTTGTCGGAATAGAGCTTCTCCCATTAGAAAGTAAAGCTCTCCTTTGCGATCGACAATCTCAGGAGTTTTGCTGGATAGATAGGGACGACCATCCGCTGCAAGCTCCTCATATTGGTCTAGCTCGTAGTAACATTGCAATTTGTTGATTAACGTTTTTTCAGAAACACCGTAATCTTTAATGAGCTGGTAGGTTGATAAAGCCTCTTCATAGGCATTATCCTGAAGGTAGATATCTCCTAAAATTCCTAAAAAGTAATCGGAGAGATCGCTTTCGGGGTAGCGGTCTAAAAAGTCGATAATCTGTGTTTTGACGATCGCAAAATCTCCGTCTTTCCAAAACTCTGCAATCCGGCGAATTAAAAACGCCTCTTCATCTGATTGTACTTGGGTCGATTTCATAGATTCCTTAGCTGTCGCACCGACAGTAAGAAGGAGTGTAGCAGCAAAAATAAATCCATTTCGAAGGTTTGATTTAAACATATCCGTTTTGTCCCTATCAGTTATGTTACTTAAGTCTTAACCATACTAGAAAAACGACTTCAGTGTGAAGCATTTTTTGATAAAGAGTCCTGAGAGCTATCGATTTTTTTATTTCGGGGCTAGGGCGTGTCGTCAAATACTACTTGTTGTACTTGCCCTTCTTTGCGAGCCCAATTTGGGCTCACTCCATCGGACGCCTTGAACTTTCCTCATAGAAAGAACCTTCCCAACAAGTAGTATTTGACGACACGCCCTAGAGAGAGGTAATGAAGTACTCTTGTTTGATGTTAGCGTCGTAGAAGTCAATCAATTCGTCGGCGCGAGAAAACTGCATCTCTTTGAGCTTTTCATAAATTTGCAGTGCGCGTGCATTTTCTCCTTGCTGGAAACATAGAATGCCAAGACGAAACAGGATTTGTTTATCATCAGGACAGAGTTTTAGGATTGTTTCGTACTCAGCAATCTCTTCTGCATACATTTTGAGATCGTGATAGCAGGAGGCCAGCTGCGCATGGACCCAAGGATCTTCAGGAGAATAGTGGTCGATGATTTTAAATTCTTGGATGGCTTTCTCGGCGGCCACTTTGAACTTTTCTTGGGGGCTCCCTTGGGTTTGATATAGACGCGAGAGAGCAACATAGGCATTGGCAAGGGAAGCATGAGCTTCTAAGTTTGTCGGAGCATTTTTAATGAGCTGAATATGCTCACTAATGGAGACAAGATAAAGAACTTCTTTCATCTTTTTGATGTCATTTTTATGACATAAGTATGCGACTTTTCGCATCACTTGGTTGAGCGAACCTATTTTAGGAGGAAGAGGGGTATAGCTAGCTTCAGGGCGACCAAGGTGGGAAGCAAAGCGATAGGCTGCGTTCGCAAGAGAGAGGTGGTATTCAGCTCCCATCATATTTTTAGGAAGCCCTTTTTTGCATAGGAGCATAAAAAAGTTGCGGAGTTCCAAAAATTGCTCAGGTTTCTTCGTTTGAAAATAGAAAAGGAGGATCAGGTAAGCAAATCCAGTCAGAAGAATGGCTGCGAGTGAAAAGGCGATCAGGGAGGTTTGAAAAAGAAGGGTCAAAAAGAGAAAAAATGCGACAACTTCTGCAGTGAGTAGCCCTAGAAAGAAGAGATGAAAAAAGACATAGGAGCGGACAATTTTCTTAAATTGCTTGACGCCGGTTGTACAATTGGACTCCACATTTTTGTGAAATCCTTCATGGTTAAACCGCCAAAAGGTGTTGCTCTTTATCTCATTAACGCTCATCTATGTGTGCCAAAATTGCAGTAGGACCTACGATAGTTTATCCCAACAATCTGCATTTTATTCAAGGAATAATCCTTAACACCTAAAAATTTATACCATTTTTTCAAAAGGGCGCTTGGAAGCGCCCTTAAGACTTAGGTATTATACATCATGTAGTTGATGACACGCTCAGAAACACCCGCATCTCGAAGCTTATCGATTTGATAGCTGTTGAGAGTGTAATGGCTGTTTGTTTTCTGAATGAGTCCAATGATTTTATCATCATCAACGTTTGCTTTCGATAGATTGATGACATCATTAACGCTGAGTTTTTCACCGTTGTCTACACGTTTGTAAGTTTGTGGGCTCTGCTCTTTGAGGTTTTTCTGGTCTTGGTTATCGAGATATGCTCCGATAAGTCCGCCGGCAATGACCCCTGCAGCTCCTCCAATAAGAGCGCCTTGTCCACCACCTATGATTCCGCCGATAGCAGCTCCACTTGCCCCTCCAGCGAGGACGCCAGTTCCTGTTTTTGATTCACACCCAGTGATTAGGGCTGTTCCTACCGCTAGGATAAGAATTGAGGATTTTTTAATCATAATTGCCTCTTCCTAAGATAATTATCTAGTTCTTGCTCGACCTATTAATTAAACAGGCCAAAGTTAATTTCTTCTAGTTTTACAATTAACATATGAAAGAAAGAATTAAAAACGATTTTTTAATCTGTATATAATTAATATCAATATCGAGATTAATACCGAGGAACTTGCAAAAAGATAAATTGTTCGGATATCAAACTCTCCAACCATCCCTCCAAAAAGGGGAGCAAATGCCATAGAGATCGTGGCGATGGACTGGTTAAACCCGAGGGTTTTCCCTTGAAGGTATAAAGGCGCCTGATTGGAAATCAGGGCAAGGCAATTCGTCCAGGCAAGGGAAGCAAAGAGAGCTCCGAAGAGGATGCAGTGGACGAAGACAAGGAAATGGCGGATTTCGGAAGCCATGAAGAGGCTGACGCAAGAGAAGATCAGGGCATAGAAAAGGATTGTTCCGACCTTTAAGAACTTGGTGAATAAACGGTTAATGAGCATATTTCCCACGCACCAAGCAAGGCCCATTCCGACAAAGGTTAAGGTAATAGATAACTTTGTTCCAGTAAAGTGTGCAATGAGGAATGTTGAAAGGAATTGGAGGGAGACAACCCATCCTAGCATAAAAAAGAAGAACAATGAATAGAGATACCCAAGGCGTGCTGTTTTAAAGAGGGAAAAAAGCTCTTTAAGCTGAACTTTAAAACAATGCTTCTCGTGAAGCTTGGGATGTGTCTCGTGAAAGAACACGCGGATAATCAAAAGGTTAATAGCAGCGAAAAGGGTTAAAGCCCAAAAGGGAAGAGAGGAGTTGAAAAAGGTGTTGAGCGCTTCATTTGAGAGCATCCCTCCGAGGACAATGGCAATTACAAAGCTAATCCCAATGACACTGGAGACGATTCCAAAGTTTTTAGAGCGGTCTTTGCCGTCTAATGCCATGTCGGAGATGGAAGCAAGACACAGGGTCATGTTGCCTGCAAAAAATCCCGTGAAAGCTCGGCTGAGTAGAAGCAAGACGTAATCCATTTGCTGAATGGCAAGGCCGGTGAGGATAAATCCGATGCCCTCCCCCATCAGCGTGAGGGTTAAAGCAAACTTTCTTCCTTTCACATCGGCAAGGTGTCCAATCACGGGTCCTGCAAGAAATTGGGCAAAAGGGAAAGCAGCGATCAGAAGAGCTAAAAGGATCAGTCGAGTCGAAAGGGGAATATGACTGGGGAGGAGAGTGTAAAATGGTTTCAGGACAAGAGGAGTAAAAATGGGGTAAACAACCGTCAGTCCTAAATTATCAAGAAATAGGACAGAAAGAATAGCCCGGAAAGAGCGTAGATTTTTAGATATCACGACTAATTTGGTAGAGGCTTTTCACGCAGGCGGTAACCGACACCTCGTACCGTTTCAATCCAATTAAAATTGGGGCCCAGTTTTTTTCGAAGTGCGGCAATATGGACATCGATATTTCGATCGACAATAAATGCATCATCATTATGAACATCATCGAGAAGTTGGTTACGGGTAAGCACTTTCCCCTGTTGGGTTAAAAGGCGTTTTAAAATGCCAAACTCAGAAAGAGTAATTGTGACAGGGTACCCATTTTTCTTAAGAAGGTAGCGGGAAATATCTAGGGTAAAATCGCCAAAAGCAAGCACTCTTGGGGCTTTTTCAGGCTCTTTTCCTCGTCTAAGAACAGCTTTAATGCGAGAGAAGAGAACTTTTGGAGAAAAGGGTTTGCACACATAATCATCTGCACCGAGCTCGAGGCCTAGGATCATGTCGAGTTCTTCTCCTTTTGCACTCAGGATAATCACAGGGATATTTTTAAGTTCGGCGTTATTTTTCATTTTGCGGCAGACATCGAAACCGTTCTGTCCGGGAAGCATGATGTCTACAAGAACAAGGTCGGGCTTTTCGCGTTCAACTGCACGGTACCCATTGACCCCATCCACTTCTACGTGAAGTTTATAGCCGGAAAGCTCTGCCTGCAGCTTAATCAGTGCTGCAATGTCTTCTTCGTCCTCAATGAGTAAAATCCGCTTCTTCTGAACCATGGCTATTCCCTTGTTTTATCCTTGGTTAAGGTTACTCGATCAAAGATTTTTTTGCATCACGGAAGTTGTAGCTTTTGATCAACGACGATTAAATCGGATGACATTCCATTAAGACGTTTAATCGCATCGACAGTTGTATGGTGGTCGCGGGCAATCTTTTCCAAAGAATCCCCTGACTTAACGGTGTATACTTTTCCATTTTCAGCATCAGCAATTTTTTTAATTTCGTTGAGTTGGAGGTTTTGTCCTTGGATGGCTTTTTCAAATTGCGCAATCTTATCTTTGTATTGAGCAAGAGCCGTTGTGGTATCATTCGCATGGGTACTAAGCTGGCGAATGTCTGTGACGATTTTGTCTTGTTTTTTTGAAATTTGATGCAACTTTTTCTCTAAATTTTGCAGTTCCTGCACAAAGGAATCCAATTTCCCTGATTTCAGCTCAGCAATTTGCTGGCGCAGAGAAGCAATCGTTTGTTCTTGGTCAATCAGTTTTCCTTCGATGACGTGGTGTTCGATTTCGTAGGTGTTTAAATCATGTTTGATATCTTCAACTTCAGTTCGGACTTTGTGAAGACTCAGCTCCATCTGATGCTTATCACTTTTAGACGATCCGATTGAGCCACATCCTACGAGGAAAAAAGCAGGGAGAAGAAGCAGAAGTTTTTTCATTTAGAGCCTTTTTTTTCAAAAATTTTAAATTCTACGCGGCGATTTTTGGCCCATGACTCTTGAGTATGTCCAAGGTCAGCTGGCATTTCTTTGCCAAAGGAAATCGTGTAAATGTGGTTTGGATTCACCCCTTGCTTGACGAGGAGGTTGCGGACGGTGTTTGCGCGACGTGTCCCTAGTGCTAGATTGTAGGCTTCCGAGGCTCTTTCGTCGCAGTGACCTGCCACAAAGATATACATGTCGGGATTTTTCTTCATGTGGGCTGCAATATTTGCGATGTTGCTATAGTACTCTTTAGAGCGCAGGACATGTTCATCGGTATTAAAGTAGAGATTTTGAAAAAGGTTTGCTAGGTGAGAAGCAGGTTTAACAAACTGATCAATGCTTGGAACGCTGCTGCCAATCGCTCCTGGAACCTCTTTGGGTTGCGGGATGCTCATGTCAGCAAACTGCCTTTTCAGATCTTCGTCTTTTAAAGGAATATATTCTTCTTCCTGAGGCCCTGTAAATTCATCTGCAGATTCAACCATTTTTGAGTCGGCATCTTGCTTCCAGAGAAGTTGCCCCTTACGGTGGAGGTAGCGCCCCATGGTTTTTGTATCTTCCCAGACAGTGCTAGAATTGTTGTGGCAAGACGTAAGTAAAAACGAAAGACTAAGTGCTGCAAATAGCCAAGTGTGTTTTTTCATGAGACTATCCCATCGTTGGTTCCCAAGCAGGGTAATGTTTTTTTCCAGGTCCACTTGTAATCTGTAGTGGTTTCTTTTGTTTTAAATTAATAATAAATAATTCGGAAGAAGAAGGGTCAACAGTATTATAAATAATATGGTTACTATTGGGAGCCCAGCTCGGGTTTTCCTTATGGCTTGCTCCTGTTGTCAACGGAATTTCTTCTTGCGTCAGAAAATCATATATCACGATTTGCCTAATGCCGTCAATCATTGCGCTATATGCAAGTTTGGTTCCATCTGGAGACCAGGCGGGGCAAGTATTATGGCGGTATTTTTTCGTGAGGCAGATTGGGCGTGATGACGTTTCCCGACCTGGGTAAGGGGTGTCGATCAGGAAAATGTGAGGCGTGCCCTCTTTATCAGAGACAAATGCGATTTTTTTCCCATCAGGGCGGAATGTAGGAGAGGCCTGGACTGAGCGGGGGTAAGAGAAGACCTGAATCGGTTTGCCAACAGGACCAAGATTGCGACTGAAAAGTTGGACAAAAAGGTCAGCGCGTCCGCTTGCATCTGAGATAAAAGCAAGGAGATCCCCTTTAGGAGAAAGGG
>JAGROF010000172.1 GCA_020440405.1 Chlamydiia bacterium | reverse complement strand
TTCCGAAATAGTCGTATCCATATTCGCACACAGAATCGGGATACCTAGTTTTCGTTTTCTAGTCAGCCACGAGTCAAGCATCGGCTCAGTGCGAGAAGGAACGTTGTTGAACTGTGGGACAAGGGCAACATCATCAAAGGTATAGCCCTTATCAAAGTAATAATTTTTTGCCATGAGACCATCATAGAAACTTCCCCCTTTTAGGGAAAGAATTTTTATGGTATGCTAGCGTTATGATTACCGTTACGATTTTAACAAAAAATAACGAAGAGACGATTGGTTCTGTTTTAGAATCGGTCCGCGCCTTTGAGGAAGTGATCCTCCTCGACACCGGATCGACCGATGCCACTTTGGAAATTGCCCAAATCTACCCCAACGTCAAAGTCTTTAAAAGTCCTTTCATTGGATTTGGTCCCCTGCATAATCTTGCAGCGGATTATGCTACGCATGATTGGATCCTTTCCATTGATAGTGACGAAGTCCTCACCCCTGAGCTCTCCCAAGACATTCTTTCCCTTTCCCTCCACCCTCAATCGGTTTATTCCTTCCCATTCTATAACTATTTCAACGGAAAGCACATCAAATGGTGTGGCTGGTATCCCGACCGCCATGTCCGCCTCTATAACAAAACCGTCACCTCCTTTACAAATGATCAAGTGCACGAAAAAATTCAATGCAAAGCCCTCCAAGAAGTTCGCCTCTCAGCACCGATTAAACACTACTCCTACCGCTCCATCTCTGACTTTCTCCAAAAAATGGAACGTTATACAACTCTTTTCGCACTGCAAAACGCCCACAAAAAACGCTCTTCCGTCCCTAAAGCTTTTCTCCACGGCGCCTTTGCCTTTTTCAAATCCTATGTGATTAAACGGGGCTTTTTAGGAGGACATGAAGGCTACCTCATCTCCCTCTACAATGGTCAAACAGCCTTTTATAAATATCTCAAGCTTGCCTATGCTAATCGCACCCCTTTACCATAAAGTAGGAAACGGGAAGTACGCCAATTCCCTCGAGACCTTTGAAGCGCACTTTGCCTATATCGCTGCTCGCTATCCCACTGTGCTCCCCGGCGATCCTCTTCCTAAGGGGATATCTGTCTGTCTCACCTTTGACGATGCCTTCTTTGACTTTTACCATTTGATCTTTCCCCTTCTAAAGAAGTATGCCTTGAAAGCCCTCCTTGCCGTTCCCACTGCTTATATTCCTGAAACCACTTCACTTTCTCCCCATAAGCGTCTCGAAAAAGCCGCAACCTTTCCCGACAAAGCCCCTCCGATTCCCTCTCCAGCCTTTTGCACTTGGGAAGAGCTCCAAACCCTCACAAAGTCTCCCCTCATTCAAATTGCCTCTCACTCTCTCCATCACCGCCCCCTCACTTCGAAACACATCGACCTAGAGAATGAACTCCTCCTCTCCAAACAAATCCTTGAAGAAAAGCTCCAGACTCCTATCACGACATTCGTCTATCCTTTTGGGCTCTTTACCCCCAAAGCTCATACGCTAGCAAAACAGCATTATACACACATTTTCCGTATCGGAAACGCACACAATATTTCATGGAGTAATACCAACCAGCTTCTCTACCGCATCAATGCCGATGCCCTCCCACACCCCCACTTTCCATTTCGCTTAGGAGCGCAACTTAAACATACCACATCTTTTCTTCTAAACACGCTGCGAAAGCGCTGAAACTCCCGCATCAAATTTCTCTCCCTCATAGAGAGCCCCTCCTCCCTTTTTGAGATCATAGAAGCGCCATTTTCCTGACTTAAAAACTGCAATGACCTGGTTCCCCCAATCCGCTCGAATCTTTCTCGTTCCCTCTTTATTCACATGCCCGTTATAAAGGGAGCCATTCAAACGCTTGATCGTCGCCATTGCCCCTTCAAATCCCTTTTCTCCTCGGCTAACAGAAGGTGCAAAGACCAGAGGAGGCGTTTCCTTCACCACACGCACCGCCTCCACCGCCGTTTGTGCCAAAACATCCCGCAGCTCTACATTAGGTTTAAAATCCACCATTGTCACATTTTCATTGCATACCGGACACCTTTGAAACTTTTCCACAGCCTCAGAAATACATGCAAAATCAATCGTATTTCCACACCCTGAATGAATATAGGGGTTCTCAAAGCGATTAAAACAAATCGGGCAATTGCCAACTTCACTCATCACCTTTCTCCTGTTCAAATGAAAGAAAAACTATACCGGATCAAAACTTTTGTGGAAAATAATTTCTTACTAGCGTATCTCATAGCTTTATGACACAAGATGATCTCCTCGCTTATCTCAATGAAGAAGGCCTTTCAGAGGCCGAACGACTCAAGCGCCTCCAAGAACTTCACGCTGAAGGGCTGCTTTATGACGATCACGGCTCAGCAATCATCGGCAGCCGGAGTCAAGCTCCCCTTTATCCAAAAGATAACTAGTCAAAAAAATCCTTTTTATTTATCCTGTTTGCCATCCACAAAAACTGGGGATAGAGCCATGGAAAACACAAGAAAATTTAATTTAACAGTTGAAAACCCTGCTGTTCAGCAGCTCATCGACCAATATAACCGCTCTACATACGTCAACACTCAGCGGCGTAATATAGGTGTCTGTGGAAAAGCTGCAGAGCTTTCCTCTATTGCTAGCAAACTTCTCTCTGCAACTGCAGAAGAAAGTGACCAACGTGTTTTAAAACAACTAGCGCAAAAAGTCTGCGAAGCCTTCGAACGCATCACTGAAGACTTTTGCACAACCTATAAAGACCTCCCCCGAAAAACCCTGGTGGCCTGCCATGTCTCTCAAAAGCACACCGAAACCCTGACAGAAGCCCTTTCCGTACGTGATAAGCTTCAAGAGCATTTCAACATTCCCACAGGCCAAAAAACACCAGACCTTTTAGGATTTGAACATCCACTCGACCCGTCATACTGTTTAAGATTACACCTTACCAAAATTCATAAAACTCTTCCCTTCCGATTTAGCCTTCTGGCAGATCTTTTAGGTGTGCCCTCAGAGATCGAAATCGACCCCCTACTTCTTCCCCCCGCTCCGAAAGTCTATGACTTTACACCCAAAAAAGTTCTCGTTGCAGCAACGAGTTGTAAAGGAGCTGCCGCTAGGTGGCAGCAAGACTGCCTGCGCCCTCACCCCTACACCACCATTCACAACGGCC
>JAGROF010000171.1 GCA_020440405.1 Chlamydiia bacterium | reverse complement strand
CCGACAACCTTTACCCACATATTTTATCCATGAATAGGAGTTGCCTATGCTGCTTCGTGTGATCGGTTTAATTCTGCTATTTTGCGTCTCTGCCCCATCGAGTGGCTTTGCCAGCAAAAAACCCGAATACCTTCTACTTACACTTCCCAAATCAGGAAGTCATTTAATGGGAAAATTATTACGATTATTTGAAGAGTGTGATAAAAAAACACCTCATTGGATTGGTAGCCATCTATTCTACCCTCAACTCCCTCAATCCATGACACCAGAAGTGAAGGCTTATTATAAAAAATTTAAAAAATTGATTTTGATAAGAGATCCAAGAGATATTGTCATTTCAAGTGTTTTTTGGTTTTCAAGTTATCATCAAAACGTGAAAGAATGGACAGCTTTATCATTTAATCAAAAGATTGAAACAGTCATCTTGGAGAAGATGCCTCCCCCCTTTAGCTTTATCAGCAATAATTTCCAGATGCTGGATTTCTTCCTTGATGCAGGTCCTGAGTGTTGTGTGGTTAAGTTTGAATATCTTATTGGGGAGAAAGGAGGAGGAAGTTTACGGGAACAGGAAGCAGAAATTTATAAAATTGCAGAATTTTTAGGCATTGACATCACTCCTTCAGAAATGTACTACATCACAGAAAACCTCCATGGATTGAGAGAGGTTGATAAGATAGGTGTACAAACATTCAGAAAAGGGATAATTGGTCAATGGAAAGAGTACTTTACACCTCAACATGAACGCCTTTTTAACAATAAATTTTACCCAATCTTAGAGAGGTGGGGGTACGCAGACTGACGACCGTTTATCTTGAACCTTCTGTTTTTGAATGAGCTTGCAAAAAAAATTTGCTTTTGTTACCACATGTGATTCATTTAAATAATTCGTAGGTGAGATGTGCGAAAACTCTTGTTTCTTTTAGGATTACTTCCCTTTACATTGCCCCTTTATAGTGAATATCAACCTGGAGTTTGTGGGTATACCCTAGAAAAAGGGACTCAGGTCTATACCGAAGCCTTTGATCGAGCTATCGAATTCGTCAAGATGAACCAAATTCAGGGAGATATTGTTGAATTTGGCACACTCGAGGGATTCACAGCAATTATCTTTGCACAGCTCATGGAAAAATATAAGATCAACCATTCACTGCATCTGTTTGACTCCTTTGAAGGGTTCCCCGAAATTACCTCTGCAGTCGATCTAAACTCTTATGAAGTCAAAGACTACCAAGTGTGGTCTTCTGGTGCAATGTCTCTTGCTCCAAGTGTTCCCACTCTGATTCAAGAAAGGATTGAAACCATCATCCCTAAAGACGCTATCCATATTCATAAAGGCTTCTTTTCGGAGACTTTTCAAAAGAAGACTCTCAAAAGTAAACCAGCAATTGTCCACATCGATTGTGATCTGTATCAATCTGCTAAAGAAGTTCTCTCTAAGCTCTTTCAATATGATCTTATTCAAGATGGGATGATCCTCCTTTTTGATGATTATAATTGCGGGCGCGCTAACCCTAAGTTTGGTGAACGGAGAGCCTTCAAAGAGGTAATGGATGAAAACCCTGACTACTCCTTTAGCCTGTTTTACTATTATGGATGGCACGGTGCAGCAATGATCATTCACCAGGAGGAAAAGGGGTGAGAACGGTTTTATTTGGGTTGTTAACGCTTTTTGCCTCAACTGTCACATTTGCCTCTGAAACCGATCGGTTAATTAGCAAGTGCACCGACACAACAATGACTGAAATGCTTCGCAATAAGCTCATCGACGCTGAAATCATTGAAACCCCCTTTCCACATCTCATCATAAAGGATTTTTTCCCTGACGACTTTTATCATGAGCTTGTGAATCACTGGCCTCATCCTCATCAATTTAATCCTAAATGCAATGAACGGTACAGCATTTTGTTAGATGAGCTCAAAAGAAGTCAACTCACCGCCAAACAAAAAGCCTTTTGGGGCACATTTAATAGTTATCTTGTTGAAACCATTGTTAAACCTATTATTATTAAAAAGTTTTTGTGTTTTCTACATGTGAAATTTCCAGATGCTTCCCCTGAAGAATTGTCTCAAATGGTTGAAAATTTTCAGCCTGTTGCAAATACAAATTCTATTTATCTAGATACCCCTAGCTGCTCTGTCCCCACTCACACAGACAAGCCTCACTGCTTTGTTCAGCTTATTTTCTATCTGCCTGCTGACAATGATCATCAAGATGTGGGAACAACATTTTATGCAGGAAGCCCTCATCCAGGAGGGGAAAATACCTGCTGGGATGTTCCTGCAGATTTAACATACGTTAAGAAATTGCCTTACAGAAAAAACACATTCATTGCGTTTATGCAATCCCCTATCTCCTGGCACGCCCTTGAACCTTCTCCCTATCCAGGCTATCTTCGTCGCTCATTCTTTTCGCCTATTCTCATGCCTCCTGAAATCTATATTAAGCATTACGGGATAGAAAAATACATCATTAACTATTTGGAATAATTATGAAAAAGATAGCAATCATTTTATTTCTTGCCTTATTTATGTTTCCTCAAACTTTGCGAGCGCGGGTTTTGATTACCTCCATTCCCAAAGCAGGAACTCATTTAATATGTAAAACCATTGAGGCCATTACTCACACACCCGTTCAAGATACAGATATTCATCATACCTATGACCGTATTGTCGAGTTTGCTAAAGCCAATCCAGATATCCCAATTCTTTTGATTGTTAGAGACCTAAGAGATGTTTGTCTTTCTTATGTGAATTATGTGTCTCTACAAATCAACAGGCACCCTGAACCAAAATATTATTACCTTTTTGGAGAATTTAAGAGATCGGATGAGGTCCTTGCCACACTCATACCGATGTGGCAAAAAATGAGTGTTGAGGAAAAGCTAACAGCTGTATTGGAAGCAAATGACCTTGCTCCCTGTGATATCGACAACTTTTTCAGAGTGGCTGTAGAGCTTTCTACACTTCCCAATGTCACTTTGATTCGATTTGAAAACCTCGTCGGATCAAAAGGAGGGGGAGATTTTGAACAGCAATGCCAAGAGATCGAAAAAATTGCGTCGGTCTATAACATCTCTTTGCATCCACAACATACACAGATGATTGCACATGGTCTTTTTGGAACAACTCCTCATTCTCGATGGAACAATACATTCAAAAGAGGGCAAATTGGAAGCTGGAAGGAAGTGTATACTCCGAATCAAATCTCTACCTTCAAAGAGAGATTCAATGATTACCTCTATTACTTTGGCTACATTGAAAATGAAAACTGGGAATAGGAAACATCGATGAAAAAGCCTTGGATATACCTGATTTTCTGTGCAAGCCTCCTTTTTTGTTCTTCTGCTCAAGCAAAAGATCGAATGGAGGAAATTGTATCCTTATGTGTTGGAGAGGATGTCTTGGATTACATCCGTGAGAAAATTGAAAAAACTCCCGTTGAAGAGAGCCCCTTTCCTCATTTCATTATCGAGGATATTCTTCCTGAAACGCTTTATGAAGCAGGTCAATCCTTTTGGCCCCATCCAAATTGCTTTTATGCCAAAGGATTTCCACACCATGGTCCTGTCCATAGGCTGCATGTTTGTACCAGCTTAGGAAGCATTGAACATTCGTCCTTAACTCCTGAACAAAAAATGTTTTGGCGTACTTTTGGTGAAGTGGTTGTCAATCACTATATGAAGCCTTTAATCGCTCAAAAGCTACTCAATTACATCCATTATAAATTTCCTGGAGCAACTCCTGAGCAACTCAATGCACTCAAAAAGTCCTTCGAGTTCTATCCTTTTCATTACGATTCTCTCCTGATCGATGACGCTAATTACTTCATCGATCCACATGTGGATGGTGTCAAGACATTCGCACAGTGTCTCCTGTATTTCCCTGAAGATAATGACCACCAAGACCTAGGAACAAAGTTTTTTAGAGGGCCTCCCTTCAGAAAGGGACATTATAACAGTTGTGTAGCAGCTCTTAAGCTTGAAAAGCATGTGCGATACAAAAGAAACACGCTTGTTGTCTTTCTCCAATCGCCCACTTCATGGCATTCTGCAGATACCTCTCCATACCCCGATACCCACTATTTACGTAAAATGTTCTTAATGACCCTGCGCACTTCTCCTGAAGCTGTTAACCAGATTTACAACCTTCAAGAAACCTTGACAGACTGGTACTATCAAGATTTTAACCAAGTCAACCCTAGAGAATAGGCCTGTTAATATGAAATCTTCACAAAAAAAGTTAACGTTATTAACTCTTGCTTATGTAGTGTGCCTGTGCCCTCTCTCTCTTTTCTCAAGAATTACGGTTCAGCAAGAAAGAGAAATTATTGGTTTTTGCGTAGAGCATCATGTTAAACAGCACATCGAAAAAAAACTTGCTTCCGCACAAGTTCTTACCGATCCCTTTCCCCATATTGTTATTGAAGGGATCCTGCCGGAAAGGCTTTACAATATTGCATCAGACTACTGGCCAGGCTTCACCCATTTTAAGGGAGCAGGAAACCGGAAAAAAATCTACACAACTTATGGATGCATTGAGAAAACCAATATCATTGAAGAAAAAAGGGTCTTTTGGCGCACATTCGGCGAAGTCGTGGTCAAGCACTACCTCAAACCTCTCATTACACAAAAGTTTATGTCTTACTTGGATTGGAAGTTCCCTGTATCGTCTGAAGAAGAACTGCAAGAAACCATTAAGGATTTAACGTTTTATCCCTACCATTATGATTGTCTTGTCACGGACCTCCCTAGCTATGAGATCAAACCTCATATTGATGGGATCAAAACATTTATCCAAGCCATCATCTATTTTCCAAAAGACTCTAATCATCAAGATCTTGGCACGGTTCTATATAAAGGCTCCCCTCATAAAAGGCCGCTTTCTGAACAAAAAGGAAGTGCAATCATGGAGCATAATGGGGATCTAGTCCCAGTCAAGCAGGTTGCTTATAAACCCAACACCCTTGTTGCATTCATTCAATCTCCAGTGTCTTGGCATAGCAAGAGTGTCTCAAGTCACCCAGATCAAAATTATCTCAGACGGAGTTACTTCCTAGATATTCGCTTGTCCCCTGAATCGATGCAAAAAATCTATCAAGACGAAACAAGCCTTGCAAAATATTATCTTGATGATTTCAATACATTGTTTTCCGAAAACTGGGAACGCTATTAAGAAGGATGATCTTCAAGGAGTTGAAGATCTTGATAGTATTGCATTAGATCGCGGAAGCGTGCGGCATCTTCAAAGCGTAGCTCTTTCGCCGCAAGCTTCATTTCTTTTTCACATTCTCTGACTTTTTCAAGGATTTCCTTGGGATCAATGGAGGGGATCTCTTTGGGCTCTTTTCCTTCTGCTGCCTGATAACTCGGAAAGGTTTGGGCTAAATCCTCTGAGAGCCCTTTTTGAACTGTCTTGGGAGTGATTCCATGAGCTCGATTGTGCTCTTCTTGAACCTTTCGCCTCTCGGCTGTGATCTGGATGGTCTTTTTCATCGATTGCGTTTCTTTATCTGCATACATGATGACCCGTCCCTCACTATTTCGAGCTGCACGTCCGCAGGTTTGAATCAACGCGGTTTCACTCCGCAAAAACCCTTCTTTATCTGCATCTAAGATTGCCACTAAGGAGACTTCAGGGATATCCAGTCCCTCCCGCAAAAGGTTGATCCCCACAAGCACATCAAACACCCCCTTTCTTAAGTCCTTAATAATTTCTACCCTCTCGAGAGTATCGATATCAGAATGGAGATATTTTGCTTTGACCCCAATCTCTTTCAAATACTTTGAAAGATCTTCAGAAAGCTTCTTTGTCAACGTCGTGACAAGAACCCGTCCTCCTTTCTCCGTTTCGATACGGATCTCATCCAAGCAGTCATCGACCTGGTTGGTTGCGGGACGCACTTCAATTACAGGATCTAAAAGCCCCGTCGGACGGATGATTTGCTGAACAATATCCCCTTCTGCTTCGCTGATCTCCCAAGGCCCTGGGGTTGCAGACACATACACGACTTGGTGGATATGATTGTAAAACTCCTCAAACTTTAGTGGGCGATTATCATAGGCCGAAGGAAGGCGAAACCCAAAGTCAACAAGAGACTTTTTACGTGCTCGATCTCCATTATGCATCGCATGAATCTGGGGAAGGGTTTGGTGGGATTCATCGACAAAAATCAAATAATCACTCGGAAAGTAATCCAACAAACAGGCAGGAGGCTCTCCAGGATTCCGTCCCCCAAAGTGACGGGAATAGTTTTCTACCCCTTTGCAATAGCCAATCTCTTTGATCATCTCTAGATCGTACTTTGTTCGCTGCTGAATCCGCTGCTGTTCGACAAGGAGGTTTTCCTTTTGAAAGTACGCGCTGCGTTCTTTAAGCTCTTCTTTGATCGTCCCCATGGCATTTAAACGCACCTCTTCCGGTGTCACATGGTGCGATCCTGGGTAGATAGACAACCCTTTCACCCGCTGCTTGACCTTCCCCGTCAACGGATCGATTTCACTGATCCGCTCTACTTCATCTCCAAAAAACTCAATGCGGTATCCCAAGTCATCTTCATAAGCGGGGACAATCTCTAAAATGTCTCCTCGGACACGAAAATGCGATCGAGACAATTCAAAATCATTCCGGGTATACTGGAGTTCAATGAGGTGGAGAAGGACGTCGTCCCGCCGGTAGGATTCCCCAACCTTCAAAGAGAGCTTCATCTCTCGGAAATACTCAGGAAGTCCCAATCCATAAATGCAGGAAACCGAAGAGACAATTATCACATCCTCCCGCTCTAAGAGAGAACAGGTTGCCCGCAGTCTCAGCTTTTCAATGCGGTCGTTGATCGATAAGTCTTTTTCAATATACGTATCTGTACGAGGCACATAAGCTTCAGGCTGGTAATAATCGTAGTAAGACACAAAATACTCAACAGCATTGTTGGGAAAGAGAGCATTGAACTCTTGATAGAGCTGCGCTGCTAAGGTCTTATTATGGGCCAAAATCAGTGCGGGTCTTTGCACTTTGGCAATGACATGGGCCATCGTAAAGGTTTTCCCAGACCCTGTAATCCCAAGAAGCACTTGAGAGCGCTTCTTTCTTTCAATGCCTTCAACGAGTCGGGAAATCGCTTCGGGTTGATCTCCCTGTGGTGAAAATTCAGAGATCAGCTCAAACATGGTGAATATACTTTGAAATCAACGGTTTCAATAGTCCTAACTGAGCGACAATATCGACAACCACAATGAAAACGGCAAAAACAATTGTAAATAGAAGGAGAAGACGTCCCCATTTTGTGCGGTAAAACTTTGGAGCCTTAAGCTTCCATGCCATGACTGCAGGAAGAAAAATGAGGAGAATCGCCACAAAGGCTCCTGCATACTCCAATGCCACAAAAAAGCCTCTTTGATAGGTAAAAACAAAAATCAAAGGGGGAATAAACGTCAAAAGACAAGCAATGAGGCGTCCTTCCCAACTCTTCTTAATCTTAAATCCATCAGTTAAAAAGTCAGAAAGGCTCAACGTCACCCCTAAAAAAGATGTCACAATTGCAAAAAAGGAGAAAAATTGGGCCCCTGTAACAATCCAGCGGCTCGTCACTATTTCTGTGAGGGGCTTTGTGGCAGAAACTCCATGTTCCCACGCATGAACGAGTCCATTCTCTCCACTCAAAGGAACGATCCCCAGGATTAAAACCTGCCAAAGTAAATAAATGACCAAAGGAAGGAGGCTTCCAATAATCAGCGTCCATCGAAGCTTTTTTTTGTCATGATTCATATAGGTGGTAAGGCTTGGGATGATAATATGGTACCCGAATGAAGTAATCACAACGGGGAAAACCATCCAGATGGGACGCCAATCGACATGCATGAGCAAATGCCCTTCTATATGCTCTGGAAGAAATCCCACTAAAAGTAGATATGAGATGCATAATCCGAGCATGAGAAGGCGATTAATGACATCCACTCCTAATGTTCCCAGATAGACAAAAAGACCAAAAATAACCGGAAGGCAAAAAGGGGCCAGCCAGTCTGGCATAACAAGCCCTGTCACAGTATGAAACGCTGAGGAAAACAAGGGAGCACTTGCTGCAATATAAGCAGCAGTCAAGGAATAGAGAAGTAAAAGGTACACCACCCAACTTAATCCTTTCCCCCATCCTCCTAACGTTTGATGTACCATAGAAATGAGGTTCGGCTCTCCCTCAACCGCTAAGTTTGTATCGAGAAAAAAGAATGCCGTCGCTAGCATTACCCCCCAACATAGGAGGAAGATCGCAATCGAAGGCCCAAACCCCACAAAAGCGCTCATGACAGGCAGGGCTAACATCCCTGCTCCGATCGTCGTTCCTGCAACAAGTAAAACTCCCCCAACGAAATGACTTATTCGCATCTCAAACTCCTAGTTCACGAGAAGTGTATCATGATATCGGGAAGATCGTCAATTTTTTCGACGAGACGTCAACAAACGTATTGATTGATCAATGGTCTGAGGATTGACTAAAACTGTCTTGTAAAGCTTATCACTGGAAAGCGCAGTAGCCTTTGGCCGAGGACTCCCCTCTAAATGATCAAGAGAAATCGGCTCCACAAGCGCCTCAGAGACTCCAAGCGCTTGAGCCACTTTAAGAGCAAGATCATACCGACTCAATTTTTCCCTTCCTCCGCAATTAAACAACCCCCTCTCTCCTTTTTCAAGAAGCAGCTTGATGCACTGCATAAGATCCTCTACATGAAGCGGGCAAAACACTTGATCGACTGCTGCGCGGATGGGGCGGCCCTCGATAAGGTGCTGCACCATCTCATCAATGAGAGTCTTGCTTCCCTTCTCTGTGGAATAAATCTTTGAAAGACGAAGGATAAGGTGATTTCCTCCTGTAATTTCTGTCACACACTTTTCTAGTTCTGCCTTTTGCTTCCCATAAACGTTAATGGGCGAAAGAGGTGACTCTTCCGTATAGTCCCCTGCCTGTCCATCAAAAACATAATCTGTAGAAAACAGAACAGGAAAAAGCCCCTTTTCAATACACTGTTTCGTGAGCTCTAATGTTCCTTTCACATTAATCAAATGCGTTTCTTCAGGAAGCCTTGTGCAAGCGTTAATATCTGCGCATCCAGCAGCAATTATAGCATGAGTACACTCCTTAATCGGAAGTGATTCAAGAGAGGGTGCTTTCAGGTCTAATAAAAATGGTGCTCTTCGATAATGCGTATAGACTTGAGCATTAAAAGTTTTGACAAGGTGTCTTCCAATAAAACCTCCAGACCCAATGACGATAGGTCTCTTGATGTTTTTCTTAGAATCATCCATTAGACTTTACATCTTTGGTTGCTTGCTTTGATTCTCTGAAAAAATCCACTGTATGATAAGGGGGAGAGCGATAGCGAATTAAAAAATAGAAATGATGGAATACCTTTCTAAATGTCAATCTCTTTCTCCCAGACAAGACCTGGCGAATAAGAATTCTATAAAAGCTGAAAATTGGACGGAAATTAGGAATTCTAAATCTAAAAGCCTTACGCCCAAAAGGATTTGAAGCATGAAGCCTATTGATTAAACCATGCGCTGCTTTAATCTTCTCTTTCCATTCAGGCTTCTCTTCCCCATCACCAAGAATAATATCATGTTTATAGAAGAACTGGTGTGCTTTGGAAGTATTCCGCTTCAGCCAGCATTTAAGGGAAAAAAATTCGGTAGGATAGGCTCGATCCTCAGAAAATTGAGTGTTACTTGACACTTCAAACAAGGAAATCTGATTGCAATCTTGGATGACCTCCCACTTACTAAAATTCGTGTAGGCTCTTTCAAGAAAGTCTTTCCCATCCGCTGAAATCGTTGGATACACACCATGTTTTTCTGGCCAGAAAAGTAGAGGATGTAGGTGATATGCTTTTGCAAATAAGTTGTTGTCATCCAGTTTCCAATACATATGACTGGGATGCCCCCCAATATTTCCTTCGGACATCATTAGGCATTTTGCTCGGTAATGCAAATTCTTGATGGTTGTCACAGCCAGTTCTTGAGGTGACCAGGCCACAATCCCCTCTTGATTATTTGCCTTCT
>JAGROF010000170.1 GCA_020440405.1 Chlamydiia bacterium | reverse complement strand
ATAAATAACTGTTTATGATATAATACTATTATTAAAAACAAAAAGGTAATTAGGTATATCTATGGAGTCCCTGCCTCTATCTCAGACCCAACACACCTCCTTTGGAGCTCAAGTAGAGAGCCCTCAGAGAAACCGCTATGAAGTCTTAAACTGCTCAGAATTAGCTGAATCCGAAAAATCAAAGGCAAAATGGTACAAGGTTAAAGCCTATGCCTGTATGGCTTTGGGCCTCCTCGTCTTCGCTGGAGCGATTACAACTACAGCTCTCCTGATTTCTAACCCGATCACCGCCACGATTGCTGCGACCCTAGTCTTCATTTTTGGCCTCCAGGTCTATAATAGCCTCGTGAAAAATAAGCTCTTTACCTACTACCGCACGCTTCAAAGCGAAGCTGAGGCTCAAGCTGCTATGTATGAGGGATATGCTCAGAGCATTCAAAAAGTCGCTGAACTCAACCCTACCCTGAGTCCAGCAGAGCAGAACCTTAAAGGTCTCAGCCAGTACTGGATCGACACAGCTACGGGTGCCAAAGCGCAAATTGCGCGCCTCTCAGAGGAGATTGGTCGCCTCCAAACTTTTCTTGCACAAACCCACTTAGACCCAAAGAACCGAGGAAGGATTGAAGATGAAATCCAAATGAAGCTCGATAAAAGGCATGAGCTCCAAGAAGGGGCCCTTCTAAGTGCCCGCGTCCATGCGGCATACTTTGAGCATTTATACACACACAAAGAAGAAACGCGACGTGAAGAAGACTTTTTGACCTTCCATCCCATCTCAAGCGCTCAAGCGAATAATCATCAAATCGCCAATCAAATGCACGCCATGACTTTCCAACCTACGGTCCGTGAACCGTCTTACTTGGTTTTAAACAATGCTCCTTCCCTGCACTTCACCCGACAAGAAATCGAAACTCTCCCCATTCCCCATTTGAGCATCATTCTTTTTGGAAGACAAAAAGCCGCATAACCTGTAAAATCTTGGCAACTATTTTTTTAAATTGCTGCCATGGAATTTCAGAGTTGCCTTGAAAAACAACGCCATTTCCTAGAAGTCTTTTCTTCTTTTTCTTCCCAAGAGGAAAAGTATCACTACTTGATAGACCTTGGACGCAAGACCCCTTCCATGCCTTCTGAAGAGCGTTTGGAAGAGTTCCTCGTCCAAGGATGCCAAAGCCTTCTTTACCTGAAAGTCTCTTGCTCTGAAGGACGTCTCTTGATTATAACGCATTCCGATGCCCTCATTTCTGCGGGCATCGCTTTTCTTATTGCTCATGTTTACCACGGCGAACCTCCAGAGGCCGTCTTTAAATGCCCTCCTCGCTTTATTCAAGATATCGGGCTCTTAACCCTCCTTTCTCCTTCACGCGCCAACGGTCTCAAAAGTCTTTACCAAAAGCTTCAGAAAGAGGCGATGCAATGGCTGAAGTAAATCCGATTCTATTATGGAATCGGCCCGAGCTTGAGAGATTGATTGCTGAAAAACAACAGGAAGTCGCACTCTACACTACTTTATCCAAAGCGTCTCACGTGATTTTGATTTTCTTTGGGTTTTCTTGCTTAACCACTTTTGGGATGACAGACCCGAGTTATACGGCGATTACAGGAACATTGATTATGACAGGTTACGGTCCTGCCTGTGATGTCTCGGTTGAAGCCTGGCAGGCTCTAGCTACTCATTCATTGGCTCAAATCGCAAAATACCGGGAAATCCATCGCAAGCTTGGGGAACACCTGGACGATGTTCCAGAGCTCAAGGGAAACACTAATCTGATTGCTCAGTGGCACGCCCTTACCCCTCTTGAAGAGATTCCCTATGTCCCCCCTGAGCACCTGTTGAATCTTGCTGAAGGAAACCGCGCTTTTGATGCGTTCACAGCGTCAATGAAGCGGCGTGCTGAAAACGGCCGAAAAAAGATCTCCCGCGCTTATTTGATTCATGTGGCTAATCACAATCGGGACTCACGCAAAATCTCCAAATTTGGAAAATTTCATTTTTTCCCCGATGAATATCTTGCTTTGCGCATTGACTTTGTGTTCTTTAGAGATGTTCGCCTTTCAGAAATTGAAGCTCAAACACCTGCCGAGTTAGCAAGAACCATTTTTGGATAAAATCTTTAACCAACCTATTATCAACAGTTTATTTCCGATTGAGATTAATTGATAAAAAGAGTATATTTTTCCTAAAATTTTAGAGTTAGGAAGTCAGTATGTCTGAAATCATGGAGATTGGTAATTCTTTTTTGGAAGAAGGCCTAGATACCCTTGAAAAAGATCTGCAGAACCAAAAAAACGCAGTCGAAATTAAAGCTGTTCGTATTTTTATGACGATTCAGAATGAAAACGGTCAAGAATCTATTTTACGAACTTTAGAAACAAATACGTGGACTGATAGGCAAATTAGAACGTTTCTACCAGGACTTTGTTTTCTAGGAGTGTTTTTTGGAACAAGTGCAGCCTTTTTCCTATCTGTAGTTTCTATGTGCATAACACGAATTGCCATGGAAAAAATATTTGGAGAACCTAATAAATATAGCAGAGTTAAAGCACTTTCATTCATTCATCAAGCATTTAACGAATTAGGGGCTTTGGATCCTAGTCGCATCCATAGATATGCAATCGAAATAGAATTAACCCATCCTCGACTTGTTCCATTTACAAGTCCTCAGAACAAAACTTATATGCTCTACTCCTTTAACAACAAAGAAGTTAAGCAATTATTTATGCAGCATTAATTCTTCTTGAGGGGGAAGGGTGGCTTCGACACTTCCATCCTCATGGATAAAAATGTCATATTCAAGGCGTACCCCAAACTCCTCCGGAAGATAGATGCCAGGTTCATTGGAAAAACAGGTCCGCGGAATGAGCGGACGATCGTCTTCGGTTTCTCGATTGTCTAAGTTGGCTCCGGGGCCGTGGTTCTCAGTGTGGATATTATGTCCTGTGCGGTGGATAAAATACTCGCCATATCCCGCTTTTTCAATGACTGCGCGAACAACGGTATCTACCTCGGCTCCTTTGACTTCTTTTCCTTGGGCGTATCTTTCGATAATCAGATCTGTTCCTGCTTGTTGGGCTTTTTTGACAATCTCAAAAATCTCTTGGTGCCTTGGGGTGGGTTTTTCTGCGGCGACACCGACTCGGGTAATATCTGCAAAAACAGCGTCTTCTTTGTCTTTTTTGCACCACAAGTCGATCAAAACGAAATCCCCCTGCTGAATAACAACTTTCTTTGTTTCAGTGGGGCAGTAGTGAGGATCTGCAGCATTGCCATTAACGGCACAAATGGGAACCCCTTCTGTGACACATTGGTTTCTTTCAAATTCCCCTAAGATAAACTGTTGCACTTGGTACTCATCGATTGTGGTCCCTTGCTTGAGATGATCCTGGATCCATTTCCAGGCTCCTGAAACCGTCTCATCTAAAACATAGGCGGCTTCCTTATGAAGGGCATACTGGGCATCGCTCCAGAGGCAGGTAAGAGCTTGCAAAAAGGGGGCAGAACTTACCACTTTGGGACCATAACTCCGAACTAAATCAATCAACCCTCCATCAACGAGGGAAACAGTGGGAATGGCTTGGTTGGGAGAGTACTCCATCGCAACGGTTTGCTTTCCTTGGAGAAGGGCTTCTAAAAGATTGTGCATCTCTTTCCATGTCCCGTACATCTTCTTTTCTCCAGGAAGATGATCCAAATTATGCGCTTCGATCTGATGGACGATTTTATAGGGGGATCCTTCCTGCGGAATCCAGTAAAAGCAGCGCCGTGTCATGAGCATATCTTTTGGGACTTTCATCACCTCAAGAGCTAAAGGGTTCTTTCCATGAAACTCATAGAGAAGCCATCCGTCAATTTGATACTGCTGAAGCTGCTTTTGTATGGTCTTGATATCCATCAGTGGTACACGCATTGGATGAGGGCGGAGGCCGCCACTACTCTTAATATTTGATACGGCTCTTCTAATAATTGGATCAGAAAAGGTATCGATTCCTTATCTCCTATATAGCCCAAAGCTCCTAAAATGTTAACCTTCATTTCCCGGTCAGCAGTGTAGTAGGCTTCTTGAAGAACGCGAATGGCCTCTGTTTCTCCTCCTGTAAGAGCTAGAACTAAAGCTGCTTGGACTCGAATATTTTGATCTTCTTCGCCTAGCAAAGAGCGGAGAATCTCAATGGCTTCTTCTCCCCCTTCTTCCATTAGGGTGCTTGAAGCCGCAAAAGTGACTCCCAAGGTCTGTTCTTTAAGAAAACTTTTCACCGCCTCTTCTGCTTTGGGGTGTTTTAATGTTGTTAACATCGCTAAAATTTCTAAGCGCGTGAGATGATCTACCATTGTTGGATATTGAGAAACTCCAGGAACATGACAGACTTTCGAGGGGGCTAAGATCTGGAAAAGAGAAGATTGCGTGTGA
>JAGROF010000169.1 GCA_020440405.1 Chlamydiia bacterium | reverse complement strand
ATTTTGCCCCCTTGTCTCATGGACAATGTGGCCAAAATGAAAAGAAAAAATCTGCTCAAAAATCGAAGAAATCGAATAAATCCTTTAATGCTAGATAGGTTCATCTAAGAAATTTTTTGCCGATAATTCCGTAGAGTCGATATATAAGAACTAAGGGTTTCCTAATAGACCAAAATACCTGAAGAATGAACATTAGAAGTTTAGCAGCAATTGCTTCCATTACCATTTGCCTTTTTTCTTTTGCCACTGCAGATGTTCCTCCTACGCGTTCGGATAGCATTCCTAGGGAACACATTGCAAATGAAGAGGATGCTTATTTAGAGGGGTACATCCAAGCCCTTGTTAATGCCAATTATTATGAGTTCGATGTCCTTGTCTATGTGGAAAATGGAGATGTGTATCTCTATAATTTACCCAAAAATGCTCTGATCAAAAATAGTATTATTTCCTTTGTCGGTGATGTCCCTGGTGTTCAGTCGGTCACTCCTGTGGATAAGTTTCCAGAAGAGAAGCTTGCCAAGCTTGAAAAGCGAGAGGTGAAGCCTCAGATTCAAGGGATTTGGTTTCCTCAGCAGACCGTTTTGTATCCGCCGATGATTGCAAACCCAAGGGCAACGATCTACTCTGCTGCGTATCATATTGGAGATAATGTCATTGGGACAAAATCGATTGCGGTGTCTCTTGGCGATAACTTCCCCATTTTTCGATGGCGCGATGTCCTTCCTTGGCATGGAGATATGCAAATTGATATCCAAGCAGGCATTTGGTCGGTGTTTAAGATGGGAGTGAACTTTAATGGAGAGATCTCGGAGCTTGTGAATACCGATTATTTGGTAGGATTTCCTCTTAGCTATGCATTTGATAAGTGGGCCTTTCGTTTGCGCGTCTACCATGTCTCCTCTCACCTTGGAGATGAGTTTATTGTCCACAATCCAGGAGTGGAACGGGTGAACCCAAGTATGGAGGCGATCGACCTCTTTGGATCTTACCAAGTCAATAGTGCTCTCCGAGTCTATGCAGGGTTTGGGTGGGTATTTCACAGCGATAAGACCTATCCGATCAAGCCTCCTCTCTATGCAGAGTGGGGAGGAGAAGTCCGTCTTCTAGGGAGGAAATTCTTTTACCATCGCCTTTATGGGACTGTATTCCTTGCTGTTTACTTGCGCAACTGGCAGGTAAACGATTGGAATCTGGATGGGACCTATATGGGGGGATATGAGATCAGTAAACTGCAAGGAGTTGGGCGGAAAATGCGTATTTTCGTCAATTACCACCGTGGCTATTCCGAGGGGCAGTTCTTTAAAGACCGCACATCCTGGACAGGATTCGGCTTCTCCTGGGGTTTCTAGTCATTAGCTTTTAAAGTTTTTACGAAGTAACCGAACTTGCATATTAAAGATTCAGACGGCATAATGGGCCCCCGTTATGAAGATTTATCGCAACAAAACATTTGGGAGTGCTCTCCTTGTTGGAGGGACATCCATTGGAGCAGGGATGCTTGCTCTTCCCTTAACGACGGGGGCAGGAGGATTCTTTCCTTCAAGCATTTTGCTGTTTATCGCCTTTGCTTTCATGCTTCTCAGCTTATTTTTCTTGCTTGAAGCTACACTGATGTCGGAAAAAGTCAATGCCAACTTGATCACGATTTGCAAAGAGCGTTTAGGCCCTGTCGGGGAGTTTACTGCATGGGTTTCCTTTTTGATGCTCTTGTATTCGGTTGCAGCGGCCTATCTCTCTGGAGGAGGATCGTTAATTGCTGATGTGTTAAGCGCAGGGCTTAAAATGCATATTTCTGCCAATGTGGGGATTTTCATTTTTTTAATTGTGTTTGGTTTTATTGTGGTCTTTGAGACGAAAGCTGTGGATGCCATCAACCGTATTTGTATGGCGGGGCTCATTCTATCGTTTCTATTTCTTCTTATTTTTGTAACGCCACATGTAGAAATGAGCAATTATAGTGGAGGCAAACCCAAGTATTTATGGGCAGCCGTTCCTGTGGTGGTCCTTTCTTTTACCTCTCATATTATTGTCCCGAGCCTTCGGAGCTACTTGAGCGGAGACGTTTCAAAGTTAAAAAAAGCCCTTTTTTATGGGAGCTTGATCCCTCTTTTATTCTATTTAGTCTGGGAGTTTTTGATTATTGGGATGCTCCCTTTAACGGGGAAGTATGGTCTTGAAACGATCGGAGGGGCTCCCCATCCTGTGGCGGGTTTAACCGATGCATTAAATGCCATTCTAGGCATTCCTTGGGTTGCAATTATTGTGGGGTTGTTTTCGTTTTTTGCCCTCGTCACGTCATTTTTTGGAGTTGCCTTAAGCCTTTATGACTTTTTAGCAGATGGATTTAAGATCAAGAAGACGATCAAAGGGCGCGCCACTCTTCTTGTGCTGATGTTTACTCCCCCTCTTCTCTTTTCCTTATTTTATCCTGGAGGGTTTGTTTTGGCTCTAGGGTATGCAGGGGTCTTTGTTGCTATCCTGTACGGGTTGCTTCCTGCTTTTATGGTGTGGCATGGGCGTTATATTGAGAAGAAGAAAGAGCGCTTTCAGGTCTTTGGGGGGAGATTAACCCTTTTAGTGATGCTAATTGGGTCGTTTGCCATTATCTTTTTTCAAATTGCTGCCACACAAGGATGGCTTCCTACATTATGAGGCCTAGAAAGACAAGGAAAAGCGTAGTGGTAGGGTTGATTGTCTTATTTGTTCTATTCTTTTTAGCCTATTACTTTGCCTCACTCATGTCCTTAAACCCTTGATTGTATATCGGACCTTCGGGACCGATAGGGAGTTTTCCTGTAAAAAAGTCTTCGTAGACCTTTAACCCTTGTGGGGCGTTTTGAATGCAATAGAAGCAATTGCTTACCCATTCGGAGCCTTTGATCGTACCGGTATTGATATTGCACTCAAAGCGAGAGGTAATTTTTTGCTTCCAATAATCAGGTGCTCCTACAAGGAGGACGGGGCTAGGGGATTTCACCCCTGTTTTCCGGCGGATTTCTTCGATGGCATACTCAAAATCGGTGCCGATGCCTCCTGTTAGGAAAATGGGGAAGTCGAGGTGAAATTCGGCTTGACGTTCGACAAGGCGGTCGAGACGGTAGGTCATCTTGGCTTCGATATGAGGGTTTTGCTCTTGTTCGTTAATGATGGCATTTTTGTTCGTGCGAAAGTCCAAGATATTGGCGCAAGAAAGAATCCCGAGTTCTTGAGCAGCACGGTTTCCGATGCTCATCATTCCAGGGCCTCCTCCTGTGACGAGGGCAATAGGGGTTTTGGGGTTGAGAAGACGATGGCTGCACGTTTCCTTCATTTCGAGGAGTCCTTTCAAAAGCTCTTGGATTAAAGGCTCAAACTCTCCTTCAATGAGATTAGATCCGTAGACCCCCACCATGGTGGCAGCAATGAACGTTTCCACTTTCGAGAGAGGGACAAACATCCCTGAATCTTTGCCAGGTTTGGGAACGTAGCGCAGGATGTTTTGGCTGCGGCGGTCCAGCCAGAAAATAGAGATTCCAAACTTTGCTAGGTCAAGGAGCATCGAGCGGTCCTCGTGAGAAAAATACTCTCCATGGGAGCGAGAAGGGGATTCAAAATAGATCCCTTTTAAGCATTCGTAAACCCGTTCACTGAGGAGCATCCGTTTCATAATAGGGGAGGGAAAAAATCGAGTCAGCAAAATCCCTTGGCTAGTAATGACCCCCTTTTCGATCGCTTCTAGGAAGGGATAAGAGGGTTGGGCATGCATGTATTTTTCGACCTTTTCGGCTTGCTCCGTCGGATGGAAAAAGCCAGGAAAGGCTTCGTGGGTCGATTCCGTTTGGATCCAATCGTTAGGAGACAGATGATGGAGCTGCTCTCCTTTGACAATAAATGTTGCACATTTATGGTGCGTTGGAGTCGGAGCGGTTTCTAAAGCTTTGAAAAGGATGGTGGAGTCTTCAATCGAGGCTTGCAATTGATCGCGGTCAGAAAAAAAGACATGTTCTCGGTAAGGATCAAGCGTGTAAAATTCGAGGGGAATTTGTGTGAGCTCTTCAGGACTTTTTCCATGAAGCTCATAAATATCTCCTGAAGCAAAGGTATCTGGCTGAAGAATGGATGCAGCGGTATGCTGGACGCCCTGGGGGAGAAGGTCATCAACAACACGCCCAAAAACGGTTCGAATATGAAGGGGAAGGGTGTTGACAAGGAGAAGTCCTCCTTTCACAACACGCTTTCGATCTTCCCATCGTTGCGTCAGATGGATCAATTCGCGGACTTTAATTTCTGGATATTTCAAAGCTTCAATGAGGACTGGAATGAGCCCTCTAACTTGACCATTGTAGGTTTGAACCCCCTTTTTCAAAGGGAGGAAGGCCACAATTCTTCCATCGATTTGTTCAAGCGTCCATTGGGGTTTTCCTTCTTGTTCCCCAAGGGAAAGAAGGGGTTTCCCCTCTCGATCTGCGCGTCCAAACATACGGGAAAGGTAGATAGGTTCGCGGACCCTTCGCCGTTCATCAGCAGCAAAGAGTTTTCCAATGTAGACCCCTGTTTGAAGATAAGAAAGAGTCAAGACACCCTCAGGAGAAAGGGCCTCTAGCTTGACAAGAGCCATGCATGTTCTTTTCGTTTCTTTGAGTTCTAGGTTTTTTAGGGTCGCATGGACACCTAGTTGTGCCAAAGTACTCTTGAGATTAAATAAGGTTGCTTGTTGATCGATTGAAAACCCTAAAAACGACGGAGAAATGTTCTCAATCAAGACAGTCGCTTCCACTTCTGTCTCGTTAATTGAAGAGAGAGAGGTGATTTTCCCATCAGGAGTGACAAGGTCATGGTGCAAGAATGACAGTGTGGCTCTCATAGTTTCAGATATAGGGAAATCTTTCTTCTTGAGCAATAAATTTTTAAGAATTAAAATAGATAGACTTATGGGAAATGTTGAGATCAAACCACGCACCTTTGGGACTCATGACGGGAGTTTCCATGCGGATGAAGTCACAGCGTGTGCGCTTCTTCTCCTTTTCGATTGTATTGATATGGAGGGTATTGTGCGAACGCGGGATCTCAAGCAACTTGAGACCTGTGAATATGTCTGTGATGTGGGAGGGATCTATGATCCAGCACTCAAACGATTCGATCACCACCAATCCGATTACAATGGAAGCTTAAGTAGTGCAGGGATGATCCTTAAATATCTGAAAGGGCAAAAAATCCTGAATGAAAAGCTCTATCGATATATTAATGGTTCTTTAGTGCTTGGAGTGGATGCGATCGATAATGGGAAAGCGACGCCAATGTTGGGACATTGCTCTTTTTCTTCGGTGATCGCAAACTTTGTGCCCGTCCGTTATGACGCCAGCAAAGAGGTATTCCAAGGAGCCTTTTTCCAAGCCCTTGAATTTTGTTTTGGCCATCTCAAAAGGCTTGTGTCAAAGTTTGAATATATCCAAGAGTGTCGAGGAAAAGTCAAAAAGGAAATGGATAAACGCCAAAAGGTCATGTTTTTTGAGGAAGCGATGCCTTGGATCGAGTCCTTTTTTGATCTGGGAGGAGATAAACATCCCGCTCAATTTATCATCATGCCTGCTGGAGACCAGTGGAAACTCCGAGGGATTCCCCCTTCCTACGACAAGAGGATGCAGGTGCGCGTTCCCATGCCAAAGGAATGGGCAGGGCTGATCGATGAAGATCTCAAGAAGAAGTCTGGGATTCCGGGAGCTGTTTTTTGCCATAAGGGACGGTTTATTTCGATCTGGGAAACAAAAGAAGATGCAGAAAAGGCATTAGAGTTTATCCAAAGGAGGAAGCAATGAGCACAATATTTGGAAAAATTATCCAGGGAGATCTTCCTGCAGACAAAGTGTTTGAAAGCGCTACTCTCCTTGTTATTAAGGATATTAGTCCCAAAGCTCCCGTTCACCTTCTCCTCATCCCCAAAAAAGAATACCCTTCCTTTCAAGAAGTTCCTAAGTCCGATCACTCTCTAATGGTTGAGGTCATTGAAGTGGCCCAAATGCTTGCAGAGAAATTTAGGGTTGCAGACAATTATCGATTGCTGACAAATATTGGAACTAAGGCAGGGCAGTCGGTTTTCCACCTTCACTTTCATTTAATTGGTGGAAAAGCGCTCGGCCCCATGGCATAATGAGACAGATCATCATTTTTCTTTTCTTTTTTTCGACTTTGATGGCAAGTGACGTGGAAGTCATTCAACGAATCCACTCCCATTTGCTCATCCATGACTATCATTCTGCTCTTCGAGAATGTGAAGCAAGTCTTCAAGTTTATCCAGAGTCGGAAGGACTCAAAAAGATTTATGTGCGCACACTCGCAGAGAATGGAAAAGATGATGAAGCTATCTTAAGCTGGAAGCAATTTGAACTGAAGCAAGAGGATACCGATTTATTAGAAACCTTAGCTTGGGGGGTGCTGACACGTTTAGAGAGCTCTCCTCAATTTGTAGTAAACATTGCGGCATTGATGAGTGCCTTTTATACAAATGATATCCGGGCCGTTCAGATGCTTAGGAATCAGCTGAGTTCTTCCAACGCTCTTTTGCGTGCCATGGCAGCCCAGCTCTCTCCTCAGTATCGCGATGTGGCACTTATTGAAGAGCTGACCCGTCTTTTGCAGCAGGAAAAAGTGTGGTTTGTGCGACTAGAAGTCATCAAGGCTCTAGGAGCAATGGAAGTAAAAGAGGTTAAGCAACCGCTCAAGCAGCTTTTAAGCAAAACCCGAACAACTGCAGAAGAAAAAGGGGCCGCCATTGCTTCCCTAGTGAATATCTATGAAGAAGTGAGCGGAGAAGAGTTATCTCAACTGATCCATTCAAAGCGGGCCGGCTTGCGGCATTTGGCATGTCAAATTATCAGCCATTTAGATTTAAAGGAGCAGGCTTCTATGATTACGCCTCTTCTTAAGGATCCTTCATCTGATGTGAGGATGGCAGCGCTGACCACCCTATACTTTATGGGAATGAAAACATTAGACCCTTCTCTAGTCACGCAAATGATCGACTTAACTGAGGATCCCCATCCTTCCGTTTCCCTCACAGCCTCTTGGGCTGTTGCCTCGATCGTTCCTGAAACAACCCTACAAGTGATTCGAAAATGGATCTATTCAACAGATGAAGCCTCTCGCCGCTTAGCTGCATTTGTTTTAGGGAGAATTGGGGCGGGCGGGATGCATTTAGCCCATCAGGTCTTAAAAATCACTCCAGATCCTTTTGTCCGAGCCAATTTAGCATTGGGAGGC
>JAGROF010000168.1 GCA_020440405.1 Chlamydiia bacterium | reverse complement strand
TGGGTAAAGGTTGTCGGCTTTTGAAAAGCTTATTGAAATGAAAGTGGCATTTTTTCAAAAAGGCTCGAGGAAAAAAGGCGCGGTATTCCTTCTGTTTTGCAAGAAAGAGAACAAGGCGAATGCCTCCATGAGAAAGAAGTCCTACATCTTTGAAAAGGTGTTCTAAGTTTCTTTCTTTAATATCCTGCAAAAGAGAATGAAACATGCCGTCTTGGTGCTCAGAGGATTTGAGTTTTTGTGAGTAAGAGGTTTCTGTTAGACGAAAAGCGCCAAAATAAGAAGGAATGTAGCCAACACCATAGTGCAGTGCAACTAAACAGTTCAGGTACCAGTCACCTAGGCTCTTAAGCTTCGGGTTGAGTCCTCCAAATTGAATGAGGTGCTTCTTCCGATGAATGGCACAATTTGTATGAATAAAAAAAGTCGTTTTTTTAAAGACCTGAGGAAGCATGTCTTTTGTCAAAATCTGTGTCGCGTTTCCAAAAGGCATCCAGTCGGGTAAGAGAAGATGGGGTGTGTGATCGTGAAAATGGCAGGTTTTCCCTGTACACATTCCTATTTCAGGGTGTGTGTGAAGAAACTCTGAAGCTTTTTTGAAAAATCCAGGTAGGACAAAATCATCGGCAGAGCAGAAGGCAAGGAGCTCAGATTGTGCCTCTTGAATTCCGCGATTAATCGTGGGAACAGGGCCTTGGTTAACGGTGTTTTGTAGGAGCCGAATTTGTGGGTGTTTATTTTGCCATGTTTTGATTACAGACACGCTGTCATCCGTTGAGGCATCGTCAATAATGAGAACTTCATCAGGAAGCAATGACTGAGAGAAAATCGACTCAAGCGCTAAAGGCAAATGGTGGCTATGGTTGAAGTTGGGAAGGATTACAGAGAGCGTCATAGTCAAAATGTGATGAGGGTACGAGCAGCTTGCCCTTGGTCGAGTAGAGAGACCAGAGAGTGGATCTGATCTAAGGGGGCCTCGTGAGAAATGAGGCGCGTTAGCTGCTGGTTTTCTGGATAGAAAGATTTTAGGAAAAGAGGGATATCATGATCGGGCTTGACATTTCCTCCCCATGACCCAAAAAGTTTTTTTCCTTTGATGAAGTCAAAGGGGTCGCATTCGATCTTAGTTTCTTTGGGAACATTGCCTGCCAGAATACAAACACCTGTTTGATCTTTTACGGCTTTGAAAGCAAGCTCCATGACTTCTTTCTTTCCTACGGCTTCCACAGCAAAGTCGACTCCATTTTGGCCTGTAATAGCTTGAAGAGAAGAAAGGAGCTGATCGGGTTCATAGAGGATGGTATCCGTTGCTCCGAGCTCTTTTGCTAGGGTAAGCTTTGTGGGTTCTAAATCGATTGCAATAATCTGCTTGGCGCTTTTGCTGACGGCTGCAATCAAAGCACTCAGACCAATCCCCCCTAATCCAAAAAGGGCAATCGTGGAGTCTTGGGTGAGATCAAGTTGGTTGTAAATGATTCCTGCTCCTGTGGGAATGGCGCATCCAAACAAAGAAGCTTCTCTTAAAGGGATCTCTGAAGTAATGGGAATAAGGCGGTTTTCGGCAATGACAGCAAACTCTAAAAAAGTACTGATGGGCCCAGAATTTACGCTTAAATTGCCGCACCGATAAACTGTCCCTTTGGCGTCGATCCCTTCTCCCTTAATCCACGTTAAGATCACCGGGTCGGTTGCTTTGACTTTTGTTACACCAGGACCTATATCGACAACAATCCCTGAGCCTTCATGTCCTAATGTATGGGGTAAAAATTTGTCGGGCCCTTTGAGTCCTTTGATTTCGTTGAGTTGAGTGCGGCAAATTCCGCTGTATTGCATTTTGACAAGGACTTGCCCTTCTTGCAGCTTGGGAACCTCAAGCTCCATAAGTTCAAGAGGATCACCACACTTTGTTAAGACAGCCGCACGGGATTTCATGATTTTTTCTTGCACCCAACCGTAATGAAGTAGTGGGCAAGGGGAAGGTATCCAGTATGGACAACCTCGTCGTTGGCAGCAAACATAAAGACAAACTCAAAGTGCTCTTTCATTTCAGCTTCAAGTCTTTCGTGGGAATAAATATTAATATGCCCTTTCTTGGAAACTTCGGAAGCAAACTCTTGAGAGATTTGACTTGGCGTTCCAATCACGCACACCCCTTCGGGGGTGAGTTGGTTGGCAATTCCACCTAAAAAATCATGTGAATGCTCTGGAAGGATGTGCTCAATGACATCGAAATTTACAACAGCATCCCACTTTTCGATAGAAATGCTTTCTAAAAAATCCCCCGCTTCGAAATCCACAAAAGGTTCTTTGAAGTTTTTTTTCGCTTGCGTAATGGCTTCTTCGTCAAAGTCAATGCCTTTTGCAAACCCACACTCCTTACCAATGAGAAAGGTCCCAAGCCCCTCGTTGCAGCCGACATCAAGAACCCGCTTCTCTTTCCCGATCAATTTGGAAGCAAATTTGTAATAGGACATGCAGTATAGCATGCGCCTTGGAGTTTTGTGGAACCAAAACGAAGCATACCGCCCTAAGTCAATTTCTGGGACATCTTGCATGAGTTCTTCTGTTACGCAAGCCCAATTCGATTTCGATTCTTTCATGGTTGATTTGCCTCGTTTGCTGTTGCGGTTAAATACTCTTGTGCTT
Source organism: Chlamydiia bacterium (assembly GCA_020440405.1). Classification (GTDB taxonomy): domain Bacteria; phylum Chlamydiota; class Chlamydiia; order Chlamydiales; family Simkaniaceae; genus Neptunichlamydia. The sequence goes on along the minus strand of JAGROF010000168.1, from coordinate 8,811 downwards.
GTGCTGTCATGGCGGAGGAACTTAGGGGCTGATAATAATCTGGACGGGCACTCAGGTCTACAGGAGCAAAGGCGTTCATCACTCGAATGTCAGAGCTCCAACGGGTTGCTGTTCCCTGGTTGACGATACATCCATGAACGGTTGATAAACTAAAGGCAATAGCTTGACCAAGCTTTAGAGGAACCGCAAGCATGTCTTTTTCAATAGATGGGTCCATGACTTTGGGAGCATATAGGAAGCCGAGCTGATGTTTTGCAGACCCTTTACGAACGGCTTCATCAGGGTTTTCGATTTGCACTGTGGGAAAGTGATTTTCAGGTAGGGTATGGGAACCTGTCATGACTTGAAGGGCAGAGGGAGCCGCAACATCAACAAAGGGAACAAGAACAGAAAGCTCATAAGGAGACCCTCCATAAAAGGTGTCTCTATGGTAGCCAATATTGTCTTGTGGTTTTCCGGGACGGGCCATTCTCAGGTAAGGGTTACGCTGGACAAAGAGATCTAGTCCCAAAAAGGGTTTAAATAAAGGGAGTTGTTTCTCAATAATCGATTTACCAAAATTCTGCTCACGAAAGAATGCAGTCATTTGAACCTGAACCTCAGTATGCTGCTCGTCATCAACGATGACGGTATGATAGTCTTCTAAAGGGACGTGTTTTCCTAGAAGCTTATCTAAACGGTTCTGAAGGATGTCCCGCGCCTGAAATACGGGCTGAGGGTCGATAAAATCGATCACAACCCACCCTTTTTCGGAAAAATGTTCAATATCAATCATCGATTACCTCTTTTTTATGGACCCCAACACAGAGCAAATAATGTGCCATCGAGCCAAATCCAGTGTGCATGGTTTCATCATTCATTCCAAAGGGAAAGACTTGATGAAAATATTGCTTCATCACTTCAAAAAGGCGCTCTTGGGTATACATATTCACATGCCCAAGCTGGCTAGCTTTTGAAGCGTAAGGAGCTGCTGTAATATTAGGTGTTCCGATGATGCAGATCCCATCTTCACTCAGATTTCTATAAACTGTTTTAAAGTAAGTCTCCTCAAATTCTGGGAGAATATGCTCAACGACATCAAGAGAGACAACGCCATCGAAACTTCCATAGGTTTTCCCCATGAAATCATCATAAAGAAAGTGAAATTTCTGATCTGTTAGGTTGATCTTAGCAGCTTCTAGCGCAGGCTGATCAAGATCGACTCCAGTATATTTGTCGGCCTGTTCTGCTAAAATAGTCGTTCCGATCCCATCGCTACACCCTAGCTCTAAGATGTGGCGCCTTTTTTGGAGGATTTTGGCAGAGAATTTGTACCGAGAGAGGACAAATCCAAGCCGTTTAGGGTCATTTCTGAAGTTAAAAGACCAGTGGGGCCCAAATTTATACGTGTGCTCTGAAAAGAGTTTTGTTGTTTCGTCCCAAGCCGTTTTTTCGTCCATTTTTATGCTCCTATTATTGGAATTCTATCTAACTGCGCTTTTTTAGGAAAGTAAAACGGAAAGGATAAACGATTTATCACAGCAGGGCTTTTTCAGGCTGGTCCTTTGACTGCAAGTTCCAGAGATAGGCGTATTCACCGTTTGCTTCAAGGAGCTCTTCATGCGTTCCTGATTCAGCGATCTGACCATTGTTGAGGACGAGAATTTGATCTGCGGAAATGACTGTAGAGAGGCGGTGGGCAATGATGATAAGTGTGGACTGATTCCGGCATTCTTCAAAGGTCGATTGAATAATCTGTTCATTATGACTGTCAAGATGGCTTGTTGCTTCATCAAAAATCATAACTTCAGGTTTTCGGATCAATGCACGAGCAATGGCGATCCGCTGAGCTTCTCCCCCTGAGATTTTATATCCGTGTTCTCCCAAAGGAGAATCAAGGCCGTCTGGGAGATTCATAATGACTTCATAACATCCAGCAATCTTGCAAGCGTGTAAGATCTCCTCATCTGTTGCTTCTGTTCCAAAACAAATATTTTCACGTGCAGGATCGTTAAAAATGATTGTGTTTTGAGAAACAACTCCAAGTTTTGAGCGCCAACTTCCAATGTTGTAGGATTGAAGGTCTACACCGTCCACCAGAATGCTTCCTTCGGATGGATCAAATAGCCGGGTGATGAGGCTGACCGTGGAGGTTTTCCCAGCCCCCGAAAGGCCCACTAAGGCTGTAACTTTTTGATGAGGGATGTGAAAAGAGACATTTTTCAAGGCAGGGGGCTTTTTGGAAGTGTAACGGAAAGTCACATTTTTGAACTCAATCCCTTGTTGAATTTGAGGAACTTGGATACCTCCAGTTGGCTCAAACCCTTTGTCCTCTAAGTTCAAAATATCATTTAGCTTTACAATGGAGCCACTTTGAGAGGCGATGGTTCCGCAATAGTTGAGGATCTCTCTTGCAATTGTTGTAAAGCGGTAGGCGGTTGCTGTATAGGTTAATAAAAGGGGGAGGGAATGTTCACTGGTGACAACGAGAAAGAATGAACTGATTCCAATGGTTGCTGCCATCATAATCATGCTAAAAACTTCGCCTGTACCAGCAAGGAGGGCTTGCAATCTCGCACTTCCTTGTTGATAGCCTTGCATTTTTTTCATGACAGATTGGCTGCGATACAGAATCGTTTTTTGCATTCCAAAAATGTGAATCAATTTAATTCCGTTAATGGCTTGGACAACGTCGTTACTATATTGAAGAAGTTTGTTTGCACATTCCTCTGAATAACGACCGATGATGGAAAGGATCTTTTTATATCCCAATCCAGAAATGAAAAAGAACAGTGTAAAGAAAAGAGTTAAAGGAATAGAGATTCTAAATAAGATAAAACCTAAAGCTCCCAATACAAATAGTTGAACAATAATCTTATGCAAGGATTGCAACATTGGAATAATTGCATTTGAGGGAATCTGTGTGTAGGAAGCAAGCCCCCCTGTTTTATAGTTGCTCACAGTGGAAAAGTCAAAGGAGAGAATGTGAGAATAAATATTCCTGTGGACATCACAGCTAATATGCGCATTGAGCTTTGCGGCTTGTGTAGCAGAGAAGTATGTAATCAGAGCTTTGACAACTTGTGCAAGAATCGCAATGACGACCATTAATGTGAAAAGCTGATTAGTAGAGAGCTCTTGAAGGTAAGGAATGCGTGCAATTTTAGATAAAATAGGTTTTCCATGGAGTACTTCTAATCCTCTTCCATTTAAAATGTAAAGGGAGCAGAGAAGAAAAGCAAAGGTGATTCCTTCGAAGAATGCAGAGAAGCACCCTGGGGTCGAGATCAGGAAGAATTTAATCAAATCCTTCTTTTTCCGCTTGAAGATGACATTATAGATGTTACGAATATATTCTTTTTGTTGTCCTAGCATAACCTAGTGCCTTATTAGGGAATAAACCAATAATAATCGCCGGTGTAACCGACTTCTTTAAAGAAGGAGATCCATTCATTGACATGCATGATTGTTTTTGCTGTGAGATTCCAATGGTACATCAGCTCTTTTTCCTTGTCATTGTGGTAAGCGTCAACGGTGATGAAACTGCGCCCTCGTGAAACCCTTTCGATTTCTTGGAGAGCCCGTGCGAGATCTTCTTTTTCAAGGTTGTGGACGGTATTGATTGAAATCACAAGGTCAAAAGAATTGTCATCATACGGCAGGTGAGTGGCATTGGCCACTTTGAGAAAGGGTTTGACCTCTTCTTTAGCATGTTGAATTGCGTAGTCTGAAACATCGCACCCTGCAACTTGGATGTTGGGGATCAGTCGCTTGAAGTCGTAAAGCATAAAGCCTTTTGCGGCACCAACATCGAGGATCGAGCTTGAGGCAGTTAGGTTGTAATAGTTTTGGAATGTGGGGACAACAGGGGTCCAAAAGCGTTCCATATACTTGAATCCCCCATAACCGTGACGGCGATCTCCATCGAAAAAGTCTTTGCCAAACTGCCTGGCAATGGCGCGGTCCTCTTCTGTTTTTGTCGCTCCTCGTTCTTCAACGTTGCGCTTGGTTTTGGGGTAATTTACAAGGAGATCGATTTCTTGTCCCATAGGGCTTCCTTTATGCTTTGTGGATGTATTCGAGAGGCTGCGCTTTAATCGCATCGAAATGGGAGCTCACCCATTTGACGGTTTGGTCGATCCCTTCTTCAAGGGAGATTTCTGGCTTCCATCCGAGTTCTTTGCGGATTTTAGAGGAATCAATGGTGTAGGCTTTATCTTGCCCTAGTCGCTCGGGGGCGATTTCTGTCGTCTCTTTAAAGGAAACGCCCATCTTATCGCAAATTGTTTGGACAACATTTTTAACAGCAACGCCTTGATCAGGGGAGATGTGGTAGATTTCTCCAATGCGCCCTTTTTCCATGGCAAGAAGCTCTCCATTAGACACATCTCGAATGTGGATGTAAGACTTGACAGCCACTCCTCCACCATGAAGACCAATCTTCTTTTGGTTTTTAATGTAGATCGCTGTGCGTGGAATAATTTTGAAAAGTTGTTGGTGTGCTCCATAAACATTAGTGGCACGGATCATAACAAGAGGAAAGTTGAAGTTTTTGTAGAAGGTGAAAAGGGAAAGATCTCCCGCTGCTTTAGATGCGGCATAAGGGGTGGAAGGATTTACAGGAGTGTCTTCCTTGATAAAGCCTTCACAAGTTCCATAAACTTCGGGAGAAGAGATGTGGACATACTTCTTTAGAAATTTTTTATCCTTCAAAAGGTTTGCAAGGGATGTCAAAGCGACAGCATTGGTTTGAAACCAATGATCGGGGTTTTCCCAACTGGGGCCGACTTCACTTTGAGCTGCAAAGTTGACGATATACTCCGGCTGAAAGGCTTCTAGAAGACGGTCAAGTTTATCGAGATCTCTGTTAAGATCGATTTGCTCAAAGGTAAAGAGAGGAGAGTTTTTCGCTCGATAGGGGAGAAAAAGCGCGCCTTTTTCTGGAGAGCGGCTGATTCCAACAACGTCGTATTCTCCTTTCTCCAGGAGAAGATCGATAAAGTCGCTTCCTGAAAATGAATTACTTCCAATGACCAAAACTTTTTTCATAGATTATCTCCTAAAATGGGCCTGTAAAGGAAGCATCAGGAACGTCTAAGGGTCCTGCGCTTCGGTACTCGAGTAGGTCTTGAAGAAGCGCTTGTGCCTTAGAAGGCAAACGCATCATCTTAAATGTTTCCATCGCAATCACACGATAGGAAGGATAGTAATGGTTAGCAAGGGCCCAGCTTGTGGGACTATGGCGATCGGGGTAGGTGACACGTATAGGAGGCGCTTTCAGGTCATTAAAGGCTTCTTCAGTGATGGAGCTAATCACCTCCGCTGCGAAGCCGCAGCTTTTCCAATCAGGGTCTGCAACAAGTAAGCGTCCTGTTTTGCGGACGGACTTGATCAGGGTTTCTCTGTCAAGTGGCTTGACACTACGGATGTCGATGAGCTCTACACTGATCCCCTCTTTTTCCAGCAGCTCGAGGGCCTTGCGCGTCTCTAAAACCATGTGAGAGGTGGCGGCGATGGTCACATCACTTCCTTCTTGGATCACATGTGCTTTCCCAATCGGCACTTCATACATTTCTTCTGGAACGGGTCCATGTGTATTGTGGAGCCAGCGGTGTTCAAGATAAACAACAGGGTTGTTATCTTTGACAGCTGAAATCAGGAGCCCTTTGGCATCATAAGGAGTAGAGGGCATCACCACCTTGAGACCAGGAATGTGACCAAAGAGACTTTGAAGAGACTGAGAATGTTGAGGACCTTGGCCCCAACCTCTTCCCATGACTAAACGGATGACAAGGGGAGCTGTCATCTGATCTCCAAACATGTAATGCCATTTTGCTGCATTATTGATGAGTTGATCCAGGGCAAGGAGGAAAAAATCGACCCGTTGGTGGGTCATGATGGGACGCATTCCACGAATGGCACTTCCAATGGCAACACCTGTCATGGTGTTTTCAGATGTGGGCATGTCCATCACACGGTCTGGACCAAATTTTTCTTGGAGCCCTAATGTGGTTCCAAATGTTCCTTTAGGGTCAGGGACTCCAAGTCCCATGAGGTAAACGGATGGATCGGTTTCAAGGAGTTGGGATGTTCCTTCAAGAATAGCCTGATTAAATTTAATATCTCTTGTCATGAATCTATCCCATTATTAGAAGTTCTAGAATTTTGGAGCATTTTTTTTCAGAATTTGAGATCTTTTTGCGCACCATACTTGGTAAAGTAGGGCAAAAAGAGACATCAAATTCTGGGAAAAAAGGCTCAAAAGGGTAGGGTTTATAATAATGGGATAGGTTCATAATTTACTCCGCATACGTCAGTTCATAATCTGGGTCAAACTCAGGAAAAGGGCTTTCCTGAGCAAAAGTAAAAGCGTCATCGATTTCTTGGCTTAAAGTTTCCCGCATTTCTTGGGTGTCTTGCTCAGAGAGGACGTTTTCATCTAGAAGCTTTTGTTGATAGGTTTTGATCGGGCATCTTTCTAACCACAATTTAAATTCTTCTTCTGTTCGGTATCCAAGGTCGGTATCAAAGTTTGGACCACAGTGCTCTCGATAGCGATAGGTGTTCAGCTTGATGAATGCTGGGCCATTTCCATTTCGGATAGAATCGACCGCTTCTCTTGCAATTTCCAAGCTTTCTTCAACGTTGTTTCCATCGCCTTCTTTTGCAAACATTCCATGGGCCTCTGCAATTTTACAAAGATTACGAATGCTCGATTGGCGGACATTAACTGGAGAATAAACAGAATAGAGATTATCCTCGCAGACATATAGAATCGGAAGGTTTTTTAACGCTGCAAAGTTCAAACATTCTCCAAAAACGCCTTCTTCTGTTGCCCCTTCTCCAAAGTAAGAAACCGTTATTTTTTTATCTCCTTGGAGAGAGGAGGCAAAGGCGAGCCCTGTGGCAACAGGAATGCTGTTGGCAACAATGGGTGTGGATCCTAGCATTCCTACAGATTGGTCGACAAGGTGCATCGAGCCTCCTCGTCCTAGAGAGCACCCTGTTTTTTTCCCATGAATTTCCGCAATCATTGCCTTTAGGTCCCCTCCTTTAGCAAGATAGTGGGCATGGGCACGGTGGTTACTCATGACAAGATCATTGCGATCCAGTGCCTCCGATACGCCAACAGCAATCGCTTCTTGCCCAATACTCAAATGAGTGGGGCAACGCATTTTTTGCTCAGAATAGCGGTTGGCGATCGCTTCTTCAATCATCCGAATACGGAGCATTTTATAGAATAGGTCTCTTTTGTTCACTTGAGTAACCTCGTTAGAAATTTGTTAAAAGGAATCTTTTTGATGGGTTCTTTGTTTCCGATGATCTGAACATTAAGGGCTGAGGCGATCGAGCCAAAGAACCCAGCCAGAGAGAGGGGATAGCCTTTTGCGGCACACATAGCTGCTAGAGAAAAAAAGCTGTCTCCTGCTCCTACGCGGTCGACCGTATTAGAGACGAGGGCAGGAATGCGAATTTCAGGTTCTTTATCGGATGAGCAGAACACCCCTTTGACTCCTTGGGTAATGCAGATGTTTTGACACTGAAGCACTTCAGAGATGTCGGCTGCCAGACCTTCCATGGAGCTATACCGATCATGGGCTGAAAGGCGGAGCTCAGGCTCATTGAGAGAAATTAAGTCAGCCCGACGGTAATGGGTGACGACGTTAAACCCTCGATTTCCGCTATTGGTTTGAGTGTTGACAGCTAAGAAGTTGGGAAGTGCAGAAAGGGCATCAACAATCAGAGGGTTTGTAAAGCCATTTCCAAAGTCGCAAACTAAAATCAGATCAAAGTCTTTGGTGTGATTTCCTAAGTAGGTAATGACTTGTTCTGTCTCAGATTCTGTTAGGAGGGAATCGTTGGTTGAGTAGGTTTCAAAAAGCTTAGAGAGACGCGTTCCATCTTGCATGACATAACGCTTTTTTGTCAGGGTAGAGTATGTGGGCTGTTTGATGAATTCTGTGGAGACCTTAGGATCCATGAGTTCTTGGATCAAGGGGAAGTGGGAACAGGTTTCACCAATTGAGGTGAGAAGGGTGACATGGTCTGAGAATTGCGCAATATGATTTGCAATAATTAAAGAGCCACCCAGATATTTTTCATTCTTTTTGCAGCGGGCAACCATGTGAAGCCCTTTTCCTGACTGCCCCATGGGTTCTGTGAACTGGTATTCATCAATGATGGCATCTCCTACGATGAGTACCCGGAGATCTTTTAGCGCTTCAACTTTATTGAGAAGATCTTCAATGGTATATTCTTCTTTCATCTCTGCTAGAAAAGCGCGCAATTCTGGAGAGGTATTGTCATAATATTGATTGAGAAGGGAAGAAGAGCTAAAAACAATATCGTCTGTATAATAGATCGTTCCTTCTGCTTCTTGAACGGCTTGGGCCTCTTCTGCAATTTTCCCTGTCACATCGGCAGCATGATCTGCATACTCTTTTCCTTTAACATAAATGTTCGGCTTAATCTTGCGAATACAGCTCACGGCGTCTGGGCTATCGTTTAAAACGACGTAATCCACACAGTTCAGAGCTGCAAGGGTTTCAGTTCTAAGAGCTTCGTTGAATGCAGGGCGTCCTGGTCCCTTATTGACATACCGGTCAGGGGTGACAGAAACAACAAGCTTTGTCCCCTGTTTTTTGGCTTCTTTAAAATGGCGGATGTGTCCGGGATGGAGAAGATCGAACACCCCATGGCAATGGACGATTTTTTCTCCGCATTCTTTTTCTTTTTCCAGGAGTCTTTCCAGCTCTTTGAATGTTTTGATTTTATTTTTCATGGCTCAATTTTGAAGGTTTTTGATGTGTCGAGAGCTTAAAGTTCGAATAA
>JAGROF010000167.1 GCA_020440405.1 Chlamydiia bacterium | reverse complement strand
ATATAAAGGATCCGCCCCATCTCTTCGACAGCACGTTCGAAACTTCCCGTCACTTTTTCTAAGGCAGACAAAATGAGATTGCCCAAACTATGCCCTCCAAGTCCCCCATTCTCAAACCGGTAATTCATGAGGCTCCGCATCATTCTAGAGGAATCAGAAAGAGCGACTAGACATTGGCGCACATCCCCCGGAGGTAGTACCCCCAACTCATCGCGCAAAATTCCTGTGCTTCCTCCATCATCTGCCATCGAGACAATCGCGCTTAAATCTACATGATGTTTTTTGAGCCCTCGAAGGACTGTAAAGTTCCCCGTTCCCCCCCCCATTACAACGACTTTTTTCACTGACGCAATCCCTCTATCTTTTCTCTCATTCCTTCCCCCTTAAACAAGTACGTCCCTGCAACCAAGTGATTCGCCCCTGCTTTCACACAAAGGGGGGCTGTTTGGTCATCGATCCCCCCATCCACTTGGATATCAAATGGCGGAAGAGTTTCTCCTTCTTTTGGAACTTTGCCCCCTTTTCTGATATTCAATTTGTCACAAATCCCCCGGACAAACTGAATCTTTTTAAGGACCTCAGGCATGAAGGCCTGTCCTCCAAATCCGGGGTGGACTGTCATCAGTAAAATCTTATCGCACTTATCGAGGTATTTTGGAATTAAAGACTCGCTAGTTTCCGGGCAAAAGGCGAGCCCCGCATGCACATTGCACTTCCGGATATAATCTAAAGTCTCTTCAATATCCTCTGTGGCCTCTAAGTGAAAAGTAATACAGTCCGCTCCACTCTCAATCAGCCTCTCGATATAATCAAAGGGCTTATAGACCATAATGTGAACGTCCAAGTATAGATCGGTTGCCCGGTTCACCGCTGCTAAAGCTCTTGGACTTAAACTTAGATTCGGAACAAAGTGTCCGTCCATAATATCGAAGTGAATCGCATCAGCGCCAGCTTCTTCCACTCGTTTTGCTTCATCCGCTAGGTAGCCAAAATCAGCTGCAAAAATTGAAGGTTCCACATAGACATCAGACATATCTTTCGATTATATCCTCAAACACTTAATATTTTCAATTCTCTCAAAATTATTTCAGCAATTCCCGGTAATTGAGTAATTAGAACGGGAAAAATATTTTTTGCTCACAAATTTTTCTGAGCAAGAGGAAGCCCCTATATATACACATCATGATTCAAAAGTTGGTTTTTGAAACACGATGTGTATAGCTAACTTTTAAATCTGTTGCTCAAAAATCAATACTATTTGTTTTCGCCTGTTTTTTCATAAGCTATTCAAGCTCAGCTCTTCTTTTATCCCTTCAGTGCTTGATAAAACACTGTCCATGATTCAAACTTAAATATCGCTATAGCATTCCTTAGTTTTTCCCATATACAATTTGGCTCTAGACTAGCAAATTCCTGATTTCTTCATAATTTTTAGGGCTTTTTGCTCTAAATTTTCATGCCTGTGATTAACCCTAAATTCACATTCCTTCAACTGAAGGAAAAACTTATCATCTGTCAGACCATTAAATTTAACAAGCCGTCTTTTTGCAAAGCTACAAAATGACTCAATTATCAGCACATGACAGTAAAAAATGAGCAGATCCGTTTTCTTCTTGAGGTTGATAGCTATGGGCGAGAGCAGATGATAGGAACAAAATAATTCTTGAAAGAGTAATAGAGAATTAAGAAAATATTCCTTGTTTTTAAAGACTCATTAAAGTTTAAGGAGAAAAAAATTATGTCAGATCCAGTCTATGGAAACTCAGGGAACCGCTATCTATCTCAACAGCAGCTTTATTCCACCCGCCCTTATAGAGCGCAAAGCTTCCCACCACACCATTTACCGCACCCTTCACAACTGAGTCATGATCTGCTGAAAGGTGCTGAATTCGTTAGGAACGCTATCTTTCCCTCTTCTTATCAACGATCTCCTTATTGCTTGCAAGTCTATCTCTTTACAATGGAAAACTATTTTCTGATCATGCTTTCTCCTGGAGCGCTTCCCTTTGCTCCATTCACCCACACGGCTGATGGACTTTACCAAGTAAACCCTATCTATCAATCCCCCTATTTCTCTTACCCTGTCGGTGAAGACATCTTTGATGCGGTTCAGAGAGAGGCTTCAGGAGTCCAAGGGGTCCCTCCTGTTATGATCCTAAAAGGAACTTGGCACCGCATTCCCTTGTCCATGAATCAATGGAATGGAATGCCATCAGAGCTTATTCGAGGAATCCATCATTTTGCTCAATGTGATCATTTTACCCTTGAGAGAGTTTCGAATAGTTGGGTTAGAGAGGAGGATGAACTCGAAGGCGCTGCCTACAGTTTGGGAGATAAAGTCTTTCGCATTTGGTTTCATGAAAAAAATCCTAATGCACTTAAGAATGCTCTGGGGGCCAAAAGAGAAGAGATCAAGCAGCTCAGAAAACTCTTGGATTTCCTTACAAACATTCCTCTCTATCATGCTCAATTGAAAGATGCTCTTTTCACGACCCAACAAGAAATTGATAAAATCGGCGACTGGAGAAACGTAACAACATGCCTTATAGAGGGACATCCCGATAAGGAAAGGCCAGAAAAAGAAAGATTTTCAGTTGCTGCACAAGGCTTGATTAAAGAGTTTCGTGAAAAAGTGAAGGAAATTACCAAGTGCAAAAAGAAACCTGCTGAGAAACAAATAAAAGAAGGCGAGTTAGAAGCAATAAGGGTAAATCTTGTTGTCGCTCTAAGAGCCTTTTTTAATGAATCAATGGATTGGATAGAGCGCTCTCCATTATCTTCATCGCTAACTTTTAGACATGGAATTATGACCGCTATTAGTTGTGCTGAAGTTGAGGAGAAAAATCTGCAAGAAGCTCAAGCTCTCCTCAATACTCCAGGAATGGGTCAACAACTTGAGGCCTTAAGATGTCCCACTTCTGCCTATCGCAGCACGATGCAAATCGAAACAAGTACAGAAAATGCCACACCCGAGCAACGAGCTTGGGTCCACATGAAGTATTCTATCGATTTAACCCACGAATATCTAAACCTCTTTGAACGGATGCAACCGATGGATGCTCCCACCACTCCTGTTGAATTTTTTGAGCGGGCTCTTTCCTTCCTTCAGAAAAAAATGGCGTGGGTGAGTCGACGGGGAATCACATCCACTTTTGATCCCCAACGCCTTCTGAGAAAAGTCCGTTATAGCGCACAGAAACTCCAAGATCTCCACAGATACTTCCAAGAATTGAGGTTCATCTTTACTAACGGTCCCATTTTTCAAAAAGACTCAGGAGATTACCCCTATCTTTTTGAAGAGGCCCATCTCCTTAATGAGTTTGTTGGACAGCTCGAAGAGGTTTTTAACGCTGTTTCTCCTGAAGTGACCTTCCAATTTTACCAAGAGACCACAAGGCTAAAGAATCTGCGCCAAATGCTCCTATCCGGGGGAACGATTTATAAGCGGGTGAATGCAGGTGGAAACGTAGAGTATGAGTTCCTTGGGCAGAGACAGAGAAGTCAGCTCAATCAAATGGATAGGGTGCATGCTCCTATTTGGGGCTAGCATTCTCTTGCCTTGAGAGCCTAGATTATAGGATAGGTTGAAGGAATGAGAAAAATCTTTTTTTTCATTCCTTTTTCCGCATGTTTGGTCAGCTAAGCGAGACCCACCTTGATCCAACCTATTTTAGATTTTTAGTTTATTGATAGTAAAAAATTGCACATCGACAAAGAAAATTCAAATCTTGCCGTTTTTCGAAGCTTGAGTGTAATGCTCTCAAATAACTTAAAATAATTATCTTGATGTGGTAAGTTATTTTTTTTACTTAAAGATCGGCATTGTACCGGTTGATAACTCCCTATTAAGCAAACGCATCTTCGACTTGCTTCACCCCTTGCCATTCTTTGATCCAGAAGAGTTCTTCTTTCAATGTCCGGTCTATGTTGATTTTGCTAGTCAAGAGCCTACAATTTTTCGTGGTATCTTTTTCTTGCTACACTTGATCTATTCGCTTCAGAGGTGACCCCACAGTTCTTCAAGAGTGAAATTATTCCTTCTTTGCTTCCTTCAGTTCATTTAAGGACAGTATCCATAAGGGTTTTGCCTTTTCTTCCTATCACGTGATAACCGTCTATATATTTGTGAGCTGCAATGGTCAAGTATTCCAGGCGCCCCTTTTCTACCAAGTCAAGCAAGAGAGTGTCTCCCTCAAGGTGATAGGTGTTATCCTCTAAAATGTATAGCAATCGGGAAAATTGGGCGGGGAGTCAATGCCCAATAAATCCGATATAGTGACGCTCTTCGTATTCTAGGTCGAGAGAAATCATTGGGTTTGAAATGCCTTGAATGCTTTCAAGGACTCTTCCCTCCCCCACAATAAAAAATTGCCCCTGATGTTCGACCGAAAGGTAGGGTTTGGAAGACTGCATCTTTTCGACTAAAAGATGGAAGAGGGTTTTTAAGGTTTTAGGATCGATAAAGCTTCTCTTTTCCAGAGGAAATAAGGAGTGGAAAAAGTTCTCAAGGAGAAGCTTATCGCACTCCCCGACCATCTCTTCAAGCGCTGTAAACACCTCATTTTGCTTAGAGATCATTCCCCCATTATAATCTCGAATCTCTCCAAAGATCTCTTGCATTTGTGTTAGAATTGTTTGCCGCGCCTTATAAAGATCGACGGAGTGATCGTCTCTGATAAACTCTTGAATCGGAAGCTCGACTTTGAAAACGGCAGCTTCTTTGGGATACTTTTTACGCAGCATGCCGAGCTGTTTAATCCGATCAACCTTGGGACGGAGGGGTGAAGCCATTAATGCATCTTCAATCGGAGGCACTTTAGGAAGGAGGATTCGCGCAAGGATCACAGTAAAGACTAAGTGAGCTTCTGTTTGCTTTTCAAAAGAGAGAATCAATTGAGGAAGGTCTCGTGCAAACCGGAGCTCTCTTCCGAGGGTAACCACATGACGTAAAATTTCCTCTTCATTGCGTGGCATAAATAGGGAACGCTGGAGATGTTCAATTTTTCCCTTTAGAGCGCGAGGCAGCCATCTTTTTAAGTCTGCGATATCCTCTATTTCAAAATCCCCTTCCTTCTCAATCTCCAATGTGATGAGGTGAAGAGAATATTCTTCCTTTTCATGGTATTCACTTCCTGAGACAAATTTTGCATCGGGAAGAATACTTTCAATAGCCTTAAGAAGGTGCCCTTTCTTAAACACCTCATTTTCATGGAGCACATTCATCCCCACTGTCACTTCTAAAGCTTCCTTTTGCTCAAGAGGAAAGGAGAGGGTACGCTTTTTAACCCTGATTGCGACATGACGCCTTTTAGGATGTTTTTCGTGCGCGAAAAGAATCTTTCTTCGAATCATATAAAGCGCTGAAAGGGTTTGCCTCACCTCTTTTACTGAGCGAGGGCGAAAATACTGATCAGAGAGCTTGAGAAAAAATTGCTGCATTTCTGAAAAAAGATCATAATCAAACAGCTGGGGAAAGCGGCGAATCATCGAAAGGATTCTCTCCTGAATGAGACCTCGCTTTTCATCCATAGAAAGGGCTTTCATTTCAAGGATTCTTGCAGCGTGATAGGGAGAGCGGACTCCCCACTCTATCTCATAGATGACTCTTTCTATTTCAGGAGAGTCTTCTTCCAAATGCAAAGAGGTCAGAAGGAGCTTGTCCTGAACAACCTTAAGAGAAAATTCAGCAGGGTTTAGGTGCGACACCATTTCAAGAATAAACTTTCCAATATAAGGGCGACGGGCAGTGAGAAAGTGGAGAGCGACTCCCTCTTCTTCTTTCTCGAGTTTCCAAGAAGGAATTCCTGTCTCAAGAAGCTCATCCACTAATACACTGGCTAATCTCATAGGTTGGCCCTTTTCTTGGGGCTGAGGAACGGATCCATGTTCCAGGAAATCCTTTCCTCAGCTCCTCCTTGTAAGATAATACGTGTAAGGGCAAACCGTTTTTTTACTTAATTAAAATGGAGCGTTTATGGATCACAGAATCTCCGAGAGCAAGCGCCTGCTCAAAAGAAAGTTCTTGATAAAGTTCTGCCTGGGGGCTCTTTTTGGGATCTTGAGCATAAACCCCTTTTACATCCTTATAAAATTCCACCTTTTCAGCATGGAGTGCAACTGCAAGGGCCACAGCAGATGTATCGCTCCCCCCTCTTCCGAGAGTTGTCACCTCTTTTTCTCGGCTCACTCCCTGAAACCCTGCCACAATTACAACTTTCCCTTCAGACAAGTGTTGATAAATCCGAACCGGACGTACCTCTTCGATCAGCGCATCGTTATGGTGACTGCATGTAATGATCCCTGACTGGCTTCCTGTTAAGCTAATGGCAGGAACCCCTCGCTCCTCAAGGGCCATAGCAAGAAGCGACATGCTAATCCGTTCCCCAACGGAGATCAGCATATCTAGCTCCCGCCTGGAAGGCTGCTGTGCAACTTGATGGGCAAGGTGGGTGAGCTCATCTGTCATCTCTCCCATGGCGCTTACCACGACCACCACAGGCTCCTTTTTAGCCGCAATCAGATCTGCCACATTGATAAAGTGTTTTGGAGTTTCTAAAGAGGCCCCTCCAAATTTCATAACAATGACTTTCATGATTTATGATATTAATACCCTGTAGAAAAAGTTGTAAACTGTGAATTTTTTTTTCAAAAAAAAGAGCGTCTCAAGTAGAGGTTGCTTTTTTTAGGAATTATTTGTTATCCTCCTACCTTTAAGAGATTCCTTTTGCCTAGAAAAATCTGACAGGAGGAAGAAACATTATTAACCCATGGAGAACCCCTACTGATGTCGAAAGAGTTAGAATACGACTGGAACGAAAGCAAAATTATCGATGACGTCGAATTCAAAGATGAAGATGCAAAGCTATTTCAACAGCTACTAAACAACAAAGAAGAAAAAGCAGAAGAAGGCTCCATCTCATCGATGGAAGTTGGCCAAATTCTCAAAGGAACGATTGTTGAGCTGACGCCAGATTTTGTTGTCGTAGATGTAGGTTTAAAATCTGAAGGGTTAATTCCTGTTAACGAGTTTACTGATCCCAACGAACTCCAGCTGGGAAATGAAATCGAAGTCTATCTAGACCGCGCCGAGGGAGAAGATGGACAGATTGTGCTCTCACGAGAAAAAGCACGCCGTCAAAGACAGTGGGAATTCATCCTAGAGCACTGCGAAGAAGGATCTATTGTCGAAGGAAAGGTGATCCGCAAAGTGAAAGGAGGCCTCATGGTCGACATCGGAATGGAAGCCTTCCTTCCGGGGTCACAAATCGACAACAAGCGGATTAAAAATATCGATGAGTATGTCGATAAAACTTATGATTTCAAGATCTTAAAGATCAACATCGAGCGCAAAAATATTGTTGTCTCAAGACGAGAACTTCTCGAAGAAGAGCGTAGCTCGAAAAAGGCTGAGCTCCTTGAAAACATCGAAGAAGGAGAAGTGCGCAAAGGGATTGTGAAAAACATCACAGACTTTGGAGTTTTCCTCGACCTGGATGGAATCGACGGCCTCCTCCATATCACCGATATGACTTGGAAGCGGATTAAACATCCTTCCGAAATGGTTCAACTCAATGATGAACTTGAGGTGATGATCCTCCATATCGACCGAGAGAAAGGACGGGTTGCTCTTGGACTGAAGCAAAAAGAAACCAACCCTTGGGAAGAAATCGAAGAGCGTTACCCTCCTGGAACAAAGGTCAAAGGAAAGATTGTCAATCTCGTCCCCTATGGAGCTTTCATTGAGATCGAGCCTGGGATTGAAGGGCTGATCCACGTTTCAGAAATGTCTTGGGTTAAAAATGTCACCGATCCGAGTGAGATTGTGAATAAAGGAGATGAACTTGAAGCCATTGTTCTTTCTGTCCAGAAGGAAGAAGGAAAAATTTCCTTAGGCATCAAGCAAACAGAAAAAAACCCTTGGGAAAATGTCGACGAAAAATACCCTGTCGGGAGCACAGTTAAAGCAGAGATCCGTAACCTCACGAATTATGGAGCATTTGTCGAGCTTGAGCCAGGAATTGATGGTTTGATTCATATCTCTGACCTCAGCTGGATCAAAAAGGTCTCTCACCCTTCTGAGGTTCTCAAGAAGGGAGACTCGGTTGAAGCGATTATCCTATCGGTAGACCAAGAAAGTAAAAAGATTACTTTGGGGGTCAAACAACTTGGAAATAATCCTTGGGAATCCATTGAGAAAACTCTTCCAATTGGAACGATTGTCAAAGGATCTGTCACGAAGATTACTGCTTTTGGCGCCTTTATCGAGCTTGAAAATGGAATTGAAGGTCTTGTCCATGTGACAGAGCTTTCAGACCAGGCTTTTGGAAAGGTAGAGGAAGTTGTTGCCGTCGGCGACGAGGTTACCGCAAAGGTCATCAAACTGGATCCAGAGCATAAAAAGATTTCCCTCTCCATTAAGGACTACTTAGTCGAGACAAATCAAGAGAATCGGGACGATATTGTCGTCACGAAGAAGGAAGAGGACGAAGAAGAGGAAGAAAAATAAAAAGGAGGGTCTCCCTCCTTTTAATTTATAGGGTGAAACAGAATGAATAAAGATCTACTCGCAATTTTTGAATATCTCGAGCGAGAGAAAGGAATCAAACGAGAAACGATTATTAATGCGATTGAAGAATCTCTTCAAGTCGCTGTGAGGAAAAGCCTCAAAGGGGTCGGGCTTGTTGCGGTAACCATCGATCCTAAGCAAGGAACGATTAATGTCACTGCAGAAAAAGAAGTCGTGGATCACATCGAGTATCCAGAAGAGGAAATCCTCCTTGAAGAGGCCCGAGAGCTCGAGCCCGATTGCGAGATGGGAGACTTCATCAAAGTTCCGATTCCTCCAATGGACTTGGGGCGGATTGCAGCACAAACTGCACGACAGGTCATCGCACAGAAATTAAGAAGTGCAGAACGGGATGTCATCTATGAAGAGTACCGTCACCGCCTTCATGAGATTGTTTCTGGAACGGTTAAGCGTGTTGTGAAGGGCGCCACGCTCATTGTAGACTTAGGAAAAGTCGAAGCAATTCTTCCTGAGCGCTTTTACCCAAAAACTGAAAAATATCATGTCGGAGACCGCATTCAAGCCCTCCTTTGGGAAGTCCGCGATACAGAGAATGGAGGGGCTGAAGTGGTCCTAAGCCGCAGCCACCCTGAAATGGTTGAACAACTCTTCATTCAGGAAGTTCCTGAATTGATGGATGATACGGTAGGAATTAAAAAGATTGTGCGCGAAGCAGGGTACCGTACAAAGCTTGCTGTTTATTCCAATGATCCTAAAGTCGATCCTTTAGGGGCTTGTGTAGGTGTCCGAGGAACACGTGTAAAAAACATCATTCGTGAACTCAATAATGAAAAGATCGACATCGTTATCTATACTGAAGACCCGATCCAACTCCTCTATGCATTGCTTCACCCTATTGAGCCGAAAAAACTCAATTATGACCGAGAAAACGGCAAGATTTCTCTAGTTGTTGAAGATGAAGATTATCCCATTGTCATTGGAAAGCGAGGAATGAATGCCCGACTCAATGCAGAGCTTGTGGGTGCAGAACTCGACGTGAAAAAGATGTCTGAATATCAAGCTGAGCTTTCTTTCGAAAGACAGCAAATTCAACTGGAAGAAAGTCCAGAGCTCGATATTGAACTAGGTACCATTGAAGGGATGAATCAGTTTGTGATCGAAAGCCTTAAAGAAGCAGGCTTTGATACTCCACGTAAAATTCTCAATGTCTCTGCAAAAGAGCTTTCAAAAGAGACAGGA
>JAGROF010000166.1 GCA_020440405.1 Chlamydiia bacterium | reverse complement strand
CTATGCCCCGTGTGATTGGAATCGATATTCCTGGTAACAAGCGCTTAGTGATTAGCCTCACCTATATCTATGGACTTGGAAAAGCGAAATCTGAAGAGGTTGTTCAGAAGCTAGGTCTGGATCCAAATATGAGAGCTCACAACTTAAGCGAAGAAGATGTTTCTAAGCTCAACGCTATTCTTTCCTCTGAATACATAGTAGAGGGAGATTTGAGACGACAAGTTCAAAATAATATCAAGCGGCTCATTAGTATCAACTCTTATCGAGGAATGAGACACCGGTCAGGATTGCCTACACGTGGTCAAAGAACTCGATGTAATGCCCGCACTCGCAAGGGAAAGAAGAAAACCGTAGCTGGAAAGAAAAAGGCTGTTTAAGAGGGAGTAAATTCAATTGGCTAAACAAGAGAAAGCTGTTAAAAAAACTGGCACCAGAGTCAAAAAGAAAATCACAAGAACTGTTCCAAGTGGAATCGTTCATGTCAAAGCAACATTTAACAATACGATTGTCTCGATTACAGACCCATCGGGAAATGTCATTGCATGGGCAAGTGCAGGGAAGGTTAACTTCACAGGTTCGAGAAAATCCTCGGCCTTTGCTGCATCCGTTGCTGCACAAGATGCAGGAAAGATTGCAATGAACTATGGAATGAAAGAAGTCGAAGTTTGCCTAAAAGGGCCAGGATCGGGACGTGAGTCAGCTGTTCGAGGTCTGCAAAGCGCGGGGCTGATTATCACCTTGATTAAAGATAAAACACCCATCCCTCATAATGGATGCCGTCCAAGAAAAAGACGACGTGTATAAGGAGAGTAAAGAGTATGACAGTAAAGTATGGCAAATTTGAGCTGCCGACGAATATTAAAATTGAAGAAGCTAGCAAAACCGATACCTTTGCGCGCATCATTGCTGAGGCTTTTGAGCGAGGTTTTGGGCATACGGTTGGAAATGCTTTAAGAAGAATCATGCTCACAGCGCTTGAAGCGCCAGCCCTTATTTCTGTTAAGATTGAAGGGGTTCCCCATGAATATACGGCTATTGAGGGGATCATTGAGGACATGACCCATATTGTCCTTAACTTTAAAGGTGTCCTCTTGAGAAAGCTTCCCCTTGAAGAAAATCGAGATACACGCGGTCCTAAGCTGATTTCCCGAACACTTGATATTACTCAGGATATGTTGGATAGCCAAGGTGGACAGGTTGCGATAACGCTCAAAGATGTGATGGGTGAGTCTGAGTTTGAAATCGTGAATCCTGATCATCACCTTTTTACAGTCACACAGCCGATGAAGAAGCGTGTTGATCTGAAGGTGGCTATTGGAAGAGGATATGTGCCTTCTGAGAGACATGAGCTGGTAGATAAGGTTGTTGATGAGATTGTGATTGACTCAGCCTTCTCTCCTGTGCGGCTTGTCAATTACTTTGTCGAAAATACTCGCGTGGGACAAGACACTGACTATGACCGCCTCATCCTTGATGTGACCACAGATGGACGTGTGACACCGCAAGAAGCGTTGACATTTGCGACGCAAATCGGTGTGTTGCACCTCAGTGTATTTGATACGCTCAAGTTTCAAGACCTTTCATATGATGATGATGAGATTGAATCTGATACCGATCGGGATGAACTTTTAGCAAAGCTTGCGCTTCGAATCAATGAAATTGAACTTTCGGTGCGTTCGACAAACTGTTTAGCACAAGCAAACATCGATACCATTGCTGAGCTTGTTATTATGCCTGAGCCAGAAATGTTAAAGTTTAGAAATTTTGGAAAGAAATCGCTCAATGAAATCAAAGCAAAACTCGAAGATATGGGACTGCATCTCGGAATGGACCTAGGCCGTTATGGCATCACTCGAGATAACGTCCGACAAGTGATTGAAGAGTATTTGCAAGAAAAATCAGGACAGGAATTAACATGAGACACCAGAAACGGACTGTAAAACTCAACCGGAACTCCTCTCATCGCCGTTGTATGATGGCGAATATGCTGAAGGCTTTGGTTGAACATGGGCGGATCGAGACAACTGTCCCTAAAGCGAAAGAACTGCGTCGTCATGCAGACCGCCTCATTACACTCGCAAAGAAAAACACCTTAGCCTCGCGGCGCGCGGCGCTTTCTAAGATGATGATCAACTTCAACGCCCTTTCTTCTAAAGAAAGGCGTGAAGTCAAGAAGGGAGATACCTCTTCTTATAATACGGATCGAAAGGTGATGGGAAAACTCTTTGATGAATTGTCTCAGCGTTTTGTCTCTCGTGATGGAGGGTATACCCGTATTATCCGTAAGGAAAATCGGCAGGGAGATAGTTGCCCTCTTTGCCTGATTGAGTATGTCCAGTAAAGGGTACCCGATTGGGTACTCTTCTTCAGTAGTTCAAGCTTTTCAGAAGCGTTCTGCTCAAGAAAAAGCAGGGTTTCTTCTTCCACATCTCAAAGGGTATGAATCCCTCCTAGATTGTGGGTGTGGACCTGGTTCGATTACCTTAGACTTTGCTTCTCTTTTACCTCAAGGATCGGTGTGTGGAGTCGATATCGAGCCCTCGCAAGTCGAATTCTCTCAAAAGTTAATGGAAGAGAGAAAGATCCATAATGCATCGTTTCAAACAGCCGATATCCTCAATCTTCCCTTTGAAGACAACTCCTTTGACGTGGCCTTTGTTCATGCTGTCTTGTGGACTTTGGAGGATGCCTTGTCAGCGATTCGTGAATTGATGAGGGTTGTTAAGCCAGGAGGGCTCATTGCGTCTCGAGAGCCATGCATGGAGAGTGTAATCTATTTTCCCGAGTCTAAGCCTTTTGAAAAAGCGTTTTCCTTACAATTTCGTGCGCAAGGAGCTATGGGATGTGATCGCTTTGTAGGGCGAAAGCTTTCCTTTTGCTTTTCCCAGTTGGGGCTCCAAGAGATAAAGTTTTCCATCTCATCAGATGTCTTTGCCACTCCAGAGAGGCGGCGCTATCTAGCTGATTATGCAATTGCGGCATGGAGAGAGGCACCATGGTCGCAGTACATTCGGAAGCACTCTTGGGCGAGTGAGGCAGAGATTCAGTCCTTTGAGCAAGCACTGCGGGAATGGCAAGAAGCAGAAGGTGCCTTTATGGCAGCTTCTTGGTGCGAAGCCTTGGGCCGCGTCCCATAGATAGTGTCTTGCACAAGGCACTATCTAGAATTCATTGCCCTTTACTTTTCTTTTGGGTATCATGAAATCAAAATTTAATTAAGGATTTTGGATGGGTATTCGAGTAGGAATCAACGGGTTCGGTCGTATTGGTCGTTCGGTTTTAAGGCTTGTTTTTGAGAAGTTTGAGGATATTGAAGTGGTTGCGGTGAATGATTTAGTTCCTGCGCCAAATCTTGCCTATCTTCTCAAGTATGACTCGGTCCATGGTCGGTTTTCCCATGATGTGAAAGCAAATGATGAAGCTTTTATCATTGACGATTCCCATACAATTCATGTTTTTGCTGAAAAAGATCCGACAAAACTTCCTTGGAAAGATCTCAATGTCGATTATGTGATCGAATCGACAGGGCTTTTTACCGAGAAGGAAAAAGCTGAGATGCATTTGCAGGCGGGAGCCAAACGGGTGGTGATCTCTGCCCCGGCTAAGGGAGATGTTCCCACGTTTGTCATGGGGGTCAATCATGAAAAATATAACCCAGAAACCGATACGGTGATTTCAAATGCCTCATGTACAACAAATTGTTTAGCTCCGATCACCAAGGTATTGATCGATCACTTTGGGATTGAAGAGGGGCTCATGACAACGGTCCATGCCTTAACGGCAACGCAGCCGGTTCATGATGGACCCTCAAAGAAAGATTTAAGAGGAGGGCGCAGCGGTGCTCTCAATATTATCCCTGCTTCAACAGGAGC
>JAGROF010000165.1 GCA_020440405.1 Chlamydiia bacterium | reverse complement strand
GGTGCCTACCCCAGAAATATTTTTTGAACTTCAGGTGTTCCAACATCGCGCCCTTTTTGATTCAACAGCTCCTGTTTGGGAGTGTTTAAAAAAGCTAAAACCCTATTTGGATCAATTTAGCTTGGGAAAAATTGAGTGTCAAATTCCTGAAGGAGTCACACTTGTGAATCCAGAAAAGATTTCAATTGGAAAAGGAACGCGCGTTGAAGCTGGAGCCTATATCGAAGGACCTTGCCTGATTGGTGAAAACTCCACGGTGCGGCATGGGGCTTATATCCGCCCCTATGTTCTAACAGGAAAAAACTGTGTGCTGGGGCATGCAACGGAAGCCAAGCATGCGGTTTTTCTTGATGGAGCTCAAGCCCCCCATTTTAATTATGTGGGGGATTCTGTATTAGGAAACCATGTCAATATTGGAGCGGGGGTCATTTGCGCAAACTTTCGCTTGGATCATGGGGAAGTTGTTGTTGAGGTAAATGGGGACCGGTTTAAAACAGGTCTCAGAAAAATGGGAGCAATCATTGGTGATCAAGCCCAGGTCGGGTGCAACTCTGTTTTAAATCCTGGAGTTTTATTGCGGAAAAAAACGCTTGTGCGCGCCTGTAGCTCCATTCAGAAATCCAACCTAAGGACGCATTATGCTGAAAGCTCCTAGAGCGTCCCTCCTTAAACCTCTAAAGAAAGAATTTGAGGAGCATTTAGAGAAAAACATCCTTCGGCTAGGTGATCAAAATAAGTTGCGCGACGCCTGTGAGTATGCCTTAATGAATGGAGGGAAACGGGTTCGGCCACTAATTGTCATGATGGTCGCTGAAGCTTTGGGCAACGACCTTCCTGTTTTAGAAGCGTGTCTTTCTGTTGAGTATTTTCATACCGCTTCATTGATTGCTGACGATCTTCCTTGCATGGATAACGATGATTTTCGCAGAAACAAACCCGCTTTACATAAGATGTTTGGAGAGACAGTTGCTGTTTTAGCAAGCTATGCGCTCATTTCTGCAGGATATGAAAAAATTTTCCACGCTGTTCAAGTTTTAGCAGAGCAAAAAGCGCCATTTTGTGAAGAAGCAGAGAGTTGTTGTGTGGTAGCTTTAGATGCTGCAACGCGGTGCGCGGGAATGTCAGGTGCTGTTGGAGGGCAGTTTAAGGATCTTTTTCCAAAGGATCACTCCAAAGAAGAAGTTTTGGATGTGATTTATAAGAAAACTGTGACGCTTTTTGAAATTGCGTTTGAGTTCGGTTGGGTGTTTGGGGGAGGGGCGCATCAACAGTTAGATGATGTACGTAAAGCAGCCTATCACTTTGGGATGGCGTTTCAAATCTGGGATGATATAGGAGATATCGATCAAGATGGTGAAGGCTCAATCAATATCGTTCATGTTTTAGGGGAAAGTGCAGCGCAGCAAAGGCTTGAAAAGGAAATCGAACTGTTTTCTCAGCAAATGGAAAAACTCGGGATTTGGACTCCCGAGTTTCAACAGACAGTTGCCTTATTTCGCTAGAGCCAGTTCTCCCCGAACTTTTTCCATAATAAGACGTTCAATTTCATCCGCAAGTTCAGGATCCTTTTTGAGTTCTTCGCGTGTCGCTTCCTTTCCTTGTCCAAGGCGTTTTTCTCCGTAACTATACCACGTTCCTTTCTTATCGATAATTCCTTGTTCAACACCTAAATCAATCAAGGAGCCGGTACGAGAAATTCCCTCGTTAAACAAAATGTCGAATTCCGCAATTCTAAACGGGGGCGCCATCTTGTTTTTCACAACTTTGACTTTGACACGGTTTCCAATATCTGTGTTTTCAGGACCTTTAATGCCAGCAATGCGTCGGATATCCATGCGAACTGAAGCGTAAAACTTTAACGCGCGGCCGCCAGAAGTGGTTTCAGGATTTCCGAACATGATGCCAACTTTTTCGCGGATTTGGTTGATGAAAATTGCGCAGGTATTGCTTTTAGAAAGGGTTGAAGTGAGCTTTCTAAGCGCTTGAGACATGAGACGTGCTTGTAGGCCAACATGTGCATCTCCAATTTCTCCCTCTAGCTCTGATCTTGGAACGAGAGCTGCAACAGAGTCAATGACGATCACATCTACAGCACTTGAGCGTGCAAGCATTTCTGCGATGTTTAAGGCGTCTTCTCCGCAGTCAGGTTGAGAAATCATGAGATCATCTAAATTGACCCCAATTTTTGCCGCGTAGGAAGGATCTAAAGCATGTTCTGCATCGATGTATGCAGCCACTCCCCCTTCTTTTTGACAGTTTGCAACAATGTGTGTAGCAAGTGTGGATTTTCCTGAAGATTCTGGACCGTAAATTTCTACAACACGTCCACGAGGAACCCCACCAATACCTAAGGCGAGATCTAGAGAAATCGCTCCAGTTTTGATCGAGCTGATCGCACGGTTTAAGGAATGGGCACCAAGAGACATAATAGCTCCAGCCCCAAACTGTTTTTCAATGTGGGACATTGCAAGTTCTAACGCTTTTTTCTTTGCAGCATCTTCTGGGTTTGACATGATCGATCCTTTTTCGGTTTTTTCTTTTCAGTATATACACATTTGCGATTAGAAGCATGGTTAAAATTTCGATAACATGGTAATACAAAGATATGACATATTTAGCTGGAGACATTGGGGGAACAAAAACCCATCTTGCACTTTACATTGAAGAAAAGGGAAAGATGGAATGTGTAAAAGAAGAGAAGTTTCCCAGTAAAAAATATCCCAATTTGCGCTCGATTGTGAAGGAGTTCTTAGAAGGTCAAAACCTCTCCGTTGCAAAAGCGTGTTTCGGGATTGCAGGTCCCGTGAAGAAGGGAAAAAGTCAGGCAACGAATCTTCCCTGGTTGATTGATGCTGAAGAGCTAAAAACAGAACTCCATTTCGAAAAGGTATCTTTGATTAACGACTTAGAAGCTAATGCTTATGGGCTCAACATGTTGAAAGAAGAAGAGTTTTATGTTCTCAATACGGGAGATCCTAAGGCGGAGGGAAATCAAGCCATGGTTTCTGCAGGAACAGGGCTTGGAGAGGCGGGAATTTACTACGATGGGCGACGCCACTATCCTTTTGCTTGTGAAGGAGGACATACAGACTTTGCTCCGCGCAATGATAGAGAGGATGCGCTTCTCCGGTATTTACGGAAAAGGTTTGGACACGTTTCCTACGAAAGGATCCTTTCAGGTCCTGGACTTTACAATCTTTATCAATTTATGGTGGAGACGAAACAGGTCTCTGAAAAGGAAGAAACCTATAAAGAGATTGCTTCTGGGGATGCCCCTCGACTCATTTCTGAGAAGGGGTTAAGTGGAGCATCCAAAGCCTGCTCACAAACACTTGAGTTGTTTGTTTCCATTTATGGATCTGAAGCAGGAAATGTTGCTTTAAAAATGCTTGCCCTTGGAGGAGTCTTTATAGGAGGAGGGATTGCTCCTAAAATTATGGGGGTCTTAAAACGGGGAGACTTTTTCCACTCCTTTACAGGGAAAGGGCGGTTTTCTCACCTTTTGGAAGCCATTCCAATTAAGGTTGTTCTCAATGACCGGACAGCCCTTTTGGGTTCAACTTACTATGCAAAACATCTTATGTAATGGTCGCCCAGACAGCATCTTTCCCCACAATAAACCGCTCAGGGAGACATTCATGAACCGCTCGCATCACTTCGGGAAAATCTAGACGGAAGTCATGACCTGCAAGGAGCCCTCCAGGGCGCATCTTAGGTTTCCATGTTAGAATGTCTTGCTTGACATGTTCATAACTGTGATCGCCGTCAATAAAAACAAGGTCTAAGTTATCAGGAACTTGCTTAGACCCTCCGACTGAAGTGGCTCTTAAAATGGTGGTGAGAGGATCGTTTTCAAAAGCTTTGCAAAGCGCTTGATAGGTTGCTTCATAGAGTTTTTTGTTTTTTGAGGAAGGGGTGCCCCTCTCAAGATAAAGGGGATCAGGATAAAATGGGTCGATCAAATAGATGTGGGCCTCAGGAAAAAAATGCCTTAGGTGTTTGGCGTTTTCTCCTGCCCAAACCCCCACTTCCGCAATCCTTTTGATGGAAATGCAGTTTGCAGTAATCAGAAACTTTAAATAATCCCATCGATTCACGATATGGGGATCGAGATTAAAGAACTTCATGAGTCTATCCGCAAATTAAATTGTTAATGATTTCGCAGTCTTTTCTAGGATATTTTTGCTTTTCTATTTGAGCCCTTTGTTCATGAAACAACGGCGAAAAATAGAAAAGCAAAAAGATACAGAAAAGAGCGGAAGAATAAATAATAGAATTTGTGGATAGGCTCATAATTCCATCCATAAAAAGATGAAAAAATTGTTTCAAGACAATTTCGTTTGTGATGAGAGGGTGGCTTTGGTATCCTGTTTCCATGAAATGGTTTGTCTTAGCAATTTTTTTGACAATTTCTCTGTATGCTCATCAGGAGGGGGAGGAGAAAAATCCCTCTTTTGAAAGGGGATGGGTCGGCGTTGAAATCTTTGGTGGGCCCCTTTATTGGCATGCAAAGGTTGGAGGGACTGAATATGTATATTCGCTGGCGAAGGGAAAGGGAGCAGTTGAAAGCCAAAGCTTTGATTGGGATTTTGGGTACCGTTTAGGGGGTGGGGTTTTTCTCCCTCTTTTTAAATGGGAAGTTTTGGGAATTTATACCCATTATGGGACCCAAGACTCCGAAGGAAAGGGAGTCACTCCTCCTTCCCTTCTTGTGAAGTTAAAGGGCAGTGGCCAGGTTTTTAGTCATCAAGTCAAATCCACTTACCATATCGACTACGATGCGCTCTCTTTGGAGCTCCAAAGAAGCTCTTTCTTGGGACGCCTATTGGGATTAGGGTCTAGTTTGGGGGTGAAGCAAACATGGATTGAGCAGAATCAGAAAGTGATTTACCGGGAAAGCACTGTCAAAGATCGGTGTCGGTTTCGGGGCATGGGTCCGCTATTGGGCATGCACTTGAATTGGCCTCTCTTTTCGGGGATTAGCTTTTGGGGAGAGTGTAAAGCAGCTTTACTCTATGGGCATTTTGAGGTGAAACATACGGAAGCCCCCATTGCATTAAAAGGAGATACACACCTTTTCTCCCCGAACCTTTCATTTCAATTTGGGCTGCGTCAAGATATTCCATTAGGGGCGGCCCAACTGTTTTTCTCTCTAGGGTATGAGGCTGACTATTATTGGCGTCAAAACCAAGCGCTTGCCTTGCAGGACTATGGAAGGCCGGTCAAGGTGTCTCGGTATGCAGAGGACCTTGTGTTTTATGGACTGTCTGGAAGATTTGGGGTAGAATTTTGAATGGAGCGTAACGGAGTCGAACCGTTGGCCTCAACAATGCCATTGTTGCGCTC